>NZ_CAJPJE010000008.1:0-72789 GCF_905369875.1 Actinomyces sp. ICM47 | reverse complement strand
AACGGACGCCTCGAACACCTACGCGGCATCGCCCAAGGATTCGTCAACCACCGAAACTACCGCCTACGCTGCCTCCTCCACTCCGGCGGATTCCAACACCTCCTACACCCTTAAATGCGAAGAGCCTGTTTGCCTCGTTCCTGCCACTGTTGCACCGTGGGCGCGTGTGGCTGCCCCGTGATCCGTCACGGTCAGACGTCTACAGGTCGTCAGCGCTGGCGGTATAAACTCTGCCAAATCACGACGCTAAACGACATTGACTCCACGGCCAAGCACCTTGATGAGTTCGTGGCCTGGGAAGCTCTCGTGCCAACGAACGGTGACCAAGCACAACCCCAAGGAACAGCAACCGAGCACGACGCCGACCGATAGCGAGGCCGGGGTACCCCCATAGGGGAACCCCGGCCTCGTCCTTCAAGCGCTGAGTGTGGACATCTCTATCGATTGAACACAACGGCCTTTGCTGCGGCGAATGGCGCGACCGCTTCTGCGTGTCAGGCGCGCGCCCTTCTCACGGCAATAGCACCCGCCCCCAGGAGCGCGAGGATGCCTGTCGTACCACCAAGAATCGTCGCATCGCTGCCTGTTTTCGCCAGCCCATGGGAGGGAGCAGTCTTGCTCCGAACCGGAGTCACGGGAGCAGTGGGTGTCACGCCAGCGGGAGTCTGAGGAGTGGGAGTCGCAGGAGTGTGATGCGACGGGGTGGAAGGCGTCTGAGGGACAGGTGTAGACGGAGTGGAAGGTGTAGACGGAGTGGAAGGTGTGGATGGAGTAGACGGGGTAGAAGGTGTGGATGGAGTAGACGGCGTGGACGAGCTAGGTGTCGGCGTGGGCTGCGCAGTGATCTGACGGATCTGAATGTCCGTATCGGCGCCAACAGCACGCGCGTTCGCGGGATCATTCGGATCAACCGTGCGAGCGGCCGCGTCGAAGCCTCGGATCGTCTGGCCCGGGACGATTTCGTACCCCTCGGGCAACGTCGGCAGCGCAGTGAGCGCGGCGCGCGACGGGTCATTCTGATCGTTGCCATAACGCTGCGTCGCCAGCACGGTTCCCTCGGCATCAACGAGACGCACACTGCCGAGGGGCGCGTAGTAGACCTGGCACGCAAAGTGCATGTCAGGCTGATCCGGATCGAAGTTCATTGCGGGAGCGCTCACTTCCAGCGTGTACTGGCCGGCGACGACGGGACTGGGAAGCATGGGGAGTCCACCGGCCCCTTCGCGCGGAGTGTATTCCTGGCGGGGTTCGATGATGGTGCCGTTTTCATCGGCGAGGTAGCAGGTTGCCAGTCCCGCGACGTCCGCAGCATAGGTGGGCGAAGGCAGGAGCGCGGGAAGAGCAGCGGCACTCAGGGCAGCCGCTACGACGAGAGAACGCGACATTGACGGGATACGCATGGAAGATTCCTCTCCATCGATGGTCAGGTTACAAGCATTACATTACCGAGTATCCTCATCCTTGTCCACAAACTAAGCCCATTTTTTCATCAATCTAGCGCACCGCGATGTAACGAACGCCTGGTCAGAAGCGCACATGACACCGCTCATCATCAGCGGCCATCACACCGGGACCAGGCAGCAACATTCTCGGGCACAAAGGGACGAGGCCGGGGCACCCCAATGGGCAACCCCGGCCTCGTGACCACGAAGAAGGAGATCAGTGTCCCGGCCAGCTGCGAATCGTGGTGAGCGCGGCCACCGCGTAGCGATCCCAGACACGCCCACCGACGCGCACGGCACCCTCCAGGATGAGGATGGACCACGGCAGAGCAACCGTGTAGGCAACCCACATTGGAACGAGGCCGAAGGATGCCAAGGCGATGAGCACATAGGAGGGCAGCTGCAGAACCGCGACCCCCGCGAAGCCGATGAGCTGCAGGAGCATCGTCATCAGGAACGACCCGGTGCCCTTCGTCGCCATCGGTGAGACGCCCGGAGGCTGAACCGGATACACCCAGCGCGCATTCACGACGAGGGTCGTGGCGGCCGCGCCCGAAAAGAGGACGACACCCATCACCTGGTGGAACACGAAGTCCACGTCACTCACCCCTACGACGACATCATGAATGAGGTATCCGATGACCTGGGGAACAAGGACGATGAGGGAACCCACGAGACGACCGCGACGCTCCTCACGCCCGCTCATGCCGGACGAGACGACGATCCACGCACCTGTCGAATCGTATTGCATGAGTGCGCCGACGGCCATGCCCGACGTGATGGGAACCAGGTAGAGGAAAATGCCTGTGTACAGGAGCTGACTCATGTGGTCCTCGGTACCCACGCGCCCCATAAGGACTCCAATGATCGGGAAGATCACGGCAAACACCAGGTTCATGTTGAGGCGGGGATCTACGACCCAGTAGCGCAGCGTACGCGCAGCCAGCGAAGCGCTGCGCACTCCGAGGCCCAGCCGCGTGAACGTATCGACGCTGCGCAGGCCAGCCGCACGAGATTGGGCAGTGCGCTGTCCTCGCCCGTCCTCCTCGACGGACTCATCGATGAGGTGGCGCCCCTCGTCAATAGCGCGCTGCGCGTCGACGCTAATGGGGCCGGCGTAGCCGCTCATGACGGGGCGCAGGACGGCCAGCCAGGCGCGCCAGCCGACGACGGCCGTGGCCACCGTAATGAGCGCGCGGATCGCGGCAGCCACCCACGCGCCCTCGAGGAGTGAGGCGACGACGCCGAAGGGCGCGCCGACGGGCGTCCACAGAGCGACGTTCATCCCGGCGCAGAAGACCTCGGCTGAGAAACTCTCCGACAGGAGTTTCATCCAGTAGCCCAGAGGGGTCAGCACGACGAAGAAGGTCACGAAGCCGACCATGGTCAGGGTATCTTTCTTGCCCGAGCTATCCAGGCGCACCGCGAACCAGGTTCCGACCGCGCGCGCCCAGAGCACTGCAAGAGGAAGGGTGACGATGCCCGCGAGGAGCCACCCGAGGGCCTCCACCCATTGGGCCCGCCACAGGGCAAACCAGGTGGGGACAAAGAGAGCCATGGCAGATAGGAGGCCGCCTGGACCCACGGCCGTCGATGCCGCCAGCGCCGCACCGAGACGTTTGCTCGGCCCGACGTAGGGCGACAGGCGCACGGGATCCAGCGAATTATCCATCGCTGAGAACAGGATCGGCAGGATCAGCCACAGGAGGAAGACGACGGGACCCACGATGGGCAGCACCGCCGCAAGGGTCGCTGCTCCCTCGGATTGAGCGAGGAAGGCGGTTCCCACCAGCGCGCCCACATACATGGTCCCGAACTGCAGGGTGCCGAGGATCGCGAGCACCAGCACAGCAGTCTGGCGACGAACCGTATTCCAGATGATGCGGAGCTTGAGGCGAATCAGTTGCCCAACCACGACAGGCCTTCCTCGGAGTGGACGCCGCCAACCAGGGAAGTGAAGCGCTCCCCCAGGTCTCCACCCTGGGCGACCTCGTCGGTGGTGCCGGCGACGAGGACGCGCCCCTTGTCGATGATGGCGACGTGCGTGCACAGCTGCTGGACGGTCGCCATCACATGCGAGGACAGGATGACGGTGCCGCCTCGGCGCGTGTAGTCGGTAAGGATCTGGCGGATATTGGCTGCGGAGACGGGGTCCACAGCCTCGAAGGGTTCGTCGAGGACGAGCACACGCGGGGAGTGGATGAGAGCGGCGGACAGCGCGATCTTCTTCGTCATGCCGGCCGAGTAGTCGCTGATCAGCTTCTTGCCCGCCTCGGCCAGATCGAGGGCGGCCAGCAGTTCCTGGGCGCGCTCGCGGGCGGTAGAGGCATCCAACCCGTGCAGCATGCCGACGTGGACGAGGAAGTCCGGCCCGGAGAGTCGGTCGAGGAGACGCATGCCGTCGGGCATGACGCCAAGCAGGCCGCGCGCCCGCTGGGTGTCACCCCATACATCGACGCCGTGCACGTAGGCCGTGCCACGGTCGGGGGTCAGCAGGCCGGTGGCCATGGTCAGCGTCGTGGTTTTACCGGCACCGTTGGGGCCGACGATCCCGTAGAACGATCCAGTGGGGATATCGAGGGAGAGGTCGGCGACGGCGACGAGGTTTCCGTAGATCTTGACGAGGCCTCGGATCGCCAAGGCAATATCGTCGCCGACGGGGGCGGCGGGCAGTGTATCGGACACAACAGGCTCCTTCACGCGTGACATGCCTGTCGATTTTACGGCGGTGCCGTGACTCATCCGATGCAATTCTCAGATCGTGATCCCTGAGATAACTCCTGATGACGTTCCTATCGGGCGCTCAGGACGACGCTGAGTCCATCCTCGGGGTGATACGTCCAGGTCACGCGGTAGACGTTCCACTCCTCGTGCTGGGCGCCGTCGACCGCGCGAGTGATCAGCATGCGCTCACGCACCGACGACGGAGTGTCGAACTCGTCCAGGATGCAACGGAAGTCCGTCTGCGACAGGCCGTTGGCCCCGTCCCCGTAGGCCACGAGAGTCAGGGAGGTCTTGTCGGAGGCCAAGCGCGCGTAGGGACTGCTGACCGAGCACGCATCGAGCGAGTGCGCCAGGTTGTTGGCCGCCATGGTACGCAGGTAGGACACCCCCACGTAGGTGCCGACAGCCAGGAGGATAGCCAGCAGGAAACCGACGATAAACATGGCGAGGCCGCGGATGGCACGCGTGCGCCGCTTGGGATGCTCGCGGCGCAGGGGCAGGCGCTCGTCCAGTTCCTCGTAGCGATAGGCACGCGCGTCCCGGCGACGTTTCTTGTCAGCTTCGGTGAAGCGGGCGACAACCTGCTCACCCGGCACGCTCCGAGGAACGCGAGACGCTCGCCTACTCGGCGCAACATCGGCACGCGTGGGCAGGTCGTGTTCGGCGCTCCAGTCATCGTCACTGTCCCCGTAGAAGGCTGCCGAGGCCTCGTCACAGTGGGCGTATTCCCGCTCGGTGGGGGTCTCCTCGCGTGGCGCAAAGTTTCGTTGCTGGGGCGAGAAGCGGCTCAGCGGCGGCGTGGGCGGGGCGACCTGTGGCGCGGGGGTCGTGCTCGGCTGCGTGTAGGAGGCGGAGGGGGTCACGACCGCCGAGGTGTATTCGTCCTTCGGTGCGGGTGTGACGACCGGCGTGGGCTTGGTCGTCGGCGATGACTGCACGATTAAGGGATAGCTGTCCCGGGGTGGGACGCGCGCGATGACCGTGCGTTCGACGTCGGACGAGAGGGGAGCAATTCGCGGCTGGCCATTCTTCATCGGCGCTTCGGGCGCGGGGGTGAAGGCTTGTTTCGTGGGTTCCGCGGTGAGGGCCGAGGCCTCGGCGGGCAGGGCGGGACGGTCAGCCAGAGGCGTGGGCACGCCTCCCGGATAGTCGGGCGTGACCGATCCTGAGCCGACCCGGTATGCGTCCGGCATTGCAGCCCCCATGAGTCCTCCACCAACACTCACCTATCACTTGTTGAACAAGCATAGTAGGTGATTACTCAGGAAGCAAGAGGTTAGTCGATCCCGAGCTCCTTGCGCAGACGAGCCACGTGACCGGTAGCCTTCACGTTGTACTGAGCCAGTGCCACGGTGCCATCCGGGGCAACGACGACGGTGGAGCGGATGATGCCGACGTACGTGCGACCGTAGTTCTTCTTCTCCCCCCACGCACCGTAGGCCTCGAGGACCTCGTGATCGGGGTCGGAAGCCAGCGGGAAGGTCAAAGATTGCTTCTCCGCAAAGCGTTCAAGAGCAGCCATCGAGTCGGCAGACACGCCGATAACGGAGTAGCCAGCACCGGTCAGGGAAGCCAGAGAATCCCGGAAGTCACAGGCCTCCTTCGTGCAACCGGGCGTGGATGCCTTCGGGTAGAAATAGACGACGACACCCCGCGAGGAAGCGGCGAGGAGATCCGACAGGGACAGCGTCCCCTGGGTGGTATCGACGGTAAAGTCTGGGGCCTGCTGGCCGATGTCCAAAGCGCTCATGCCCCTCAGTCTATGAGGGGCGCGCCCCCACTGCGAGGGGGCGATGTCGGTGCGCGAGATGGGACTCGAACCCACACGTCAAAGACACTGGAACCTAAATCCAGCGCGTCTGCCAATTCCGCCACTCGCGCGCGCACCCAAGTCTAACCGATGGGAGCCACCACGTCCGAACACAATGTGACGAGGCATCCTACCACCACAGGGTGGTGTCCCTCATACGCGTGGCGGGTAGGGCGTGTACGCCTGGGTGGACGACCTGTCAAGAAGGGACAGCACGGTCCGGGAAGCGCCTGCGCGCAGCACGACTCAGCGCGCGGTGGCGTTGATCGTGCCTTCGCCGAGGACACGTGTCCTCCTGTAGACGACCATCGACTGGCCCCGCGCCACGCCACGCGCGCCCGCTTCGAGGACAACGCTGATGGTTCCAGCTTCCTCGTCCCGCATCAGCGACGCGACGGGAACGGGCGTACCGTGCGCGCGCAGCTGCACAAAGAGGTCGGTGGCATCGGAGCCGTCGTCGTCGTCGGAGGCGAGCCAGACGGCGTCCGTCGCTTCAATACGGGAGATGGACAGAAGCTCGGAGGCGCCGACGACGACTTGGTTAGTCTCGGGCCTGGTCTCGAGGACGTAGCGGGGGCGACCGTCGGGGGCAGGCGCTCCGATGCCCAGGCCTTTGCGCTGTCCGACCGTGTAGTTCCAATAGCCCTCGTGGCGCCCCAGAACCTCACCGTCGGGGGTAACGATGTCGCCCTCGGCAGCGCCCAGGTGGGAGCGCAGAAAGCCCTGCGTGTCGCCGTCGGGGATGAAGCAGATGTCGTAGGAGTCCGGCTTGTTGGACACGCCCAGGCCCAGGCGCTCGGCCTCGGAGCGCACCCATGCCTTGTTGGGGGCATCCCCCAGCGGCAGGACGACGCGGGTCAGTTCCTCGGCCCCCATGACGGCCAGCACGTAGGACTGGTCTTTGAGGGTGTCAGCTCCGCGGTGCAGCTCGGGTCCTGCCTCCCCATCCACGATGGCGGCGTAGTGGCCGGTGCACACCGCGTCGAAGCCGAGTGCTCGGGCGCGGCTGGCCAGCTCGCGGAACTTCACGAACTCGTTACAGCGCACGCAGGGGTTGGGGGTGCGCCCGACCCGGTACTGCTCGACGAAGTCAGTGATGACGGTCTGCTCGAATTCCTGAGCGAGGTCCCACACATAGAAGGGAATACCGATGATCTCGGCGGCGCGCGCGGCGTCTCCCGCGTCCTCGATGGAGCAGCAGCCGCGCGAACCGATGCGGCACTCCTGCGGCTGAGAAGACAGGGCCATGTGGACGCCGACGACGTCGTGCCCAGCCTCGACGGCCTTCGCTGCGGCGACGGCGGAGTCCACGCCGCCCGACAGTGCTGCCAGAACTCGCATTTAGCGTTCCTCGTTTCGTTCGTTGCGCACGTGGGAGACGCCGTCCAGGGCGGCTCCCGCGCGGATCGCGGCGGGCAGGGCGGCCAGGAAGGCATCGATGTCGGCAACGGTCGTCTCGTGTCCCAAAGAGATACGCAGGACGCCGAGGGCTTCCTCCTCGCTGCGCCCCATCGCCATGACGATGGCGGAGGGGCGCGTCACTCCCGCGTGGCACGCGGACCCGGCGGACACGGCGATGCCGGCCATGTCGAAGGCCATGAGGACGGCCTCGGGGCGGGCGGTTGGCAGGGACAGGTGGATGATCGCGCTCGACGAGGCCGACTCCCCCACCGTCGGGTGTGTGCCGTCCGGCAGGCGGCTCAGCAGGTGGACGCGCAGGGATGCCGCGCGCTCGGCGAAAGCGGTGCGTTCGGAAACGGCCTCGGTGAGGGCGGCGGCGAGCGCGCAGGCACCCGCGACGTCGGGCGTGCCCGAGCGGATCGAACGCTCGTGACCACCGCCGGGACGGTCGGTCGCCATGGGGATGCCACGCCGGGCGAGAAGGACGCCAATGCCGGCGGGCGCGCCGACCTTGTGCCCGCCCACACTCATGAGGTCGAGGCCAAGCTCTGTGAAAGAAACATCCAGAGTCGGGATCGCCTGAGCAGCATCAGAATGCGCGAGGCCTCCGCTGGCATGGACGAGGGCAGCAAAGTCGGCGACCGGCTGGATCGTACCGATCTCGGAGGACACGAGGGTCATGGATCCGAGCGCGAGGCGTCCGTCCCAGGACACGGGCTCACAGCTGCCCTCAGTCGCTGGCAGCACCGACAGACCACCCGCGTTGACGGGCAGAACCTCCCACTCGAAGCCCTCGCGCGACGCGACCTCTCGCTGGTGGGCGACCGCGTCATGCTCGAGGCCGGAGACAACGATGAGGTCGCGAGCACTCTCGCGGCGACGCACACCTCGGGCGGCGGCCATCACGCCGAGAGCGTCGGATTCAGTGGCACCGGAGGTGAAGATGACCTCGTGGATGTCGGCACCGAGTGCAGCTGCGACCTGCTCGCGCGCGTCGCCCAGCATGCGACGGGCCCGCCGCCCTCCAAAGTGGAGGGCGGCGGGGTTGCCGGGGGTGGCGGCCAGGTCACGCTGGGCGCGGGTCCACGCCTCGAGGGCGCACTCGCGCAGCGGCGTCGTGGCCGCGTGGTCGAGGTAGACGCTCACGCCTGGGCGCGCGCCTCCTCGATGATTGCCAGGGCGGCCGGGACCACCTCGGCCACGTCGCCGACCACGCCGAAGTCCGCGATCTCGAAGATCGGGGCATCCGGGTCATCGCACACGGCGACGATGTGGGCGGCCGACTGTATGCCGACCGTGTGGTGAATGGCACCGGAGACGCCCAGGCCGATGTAGAGATTCGGCGTGACGGTCAGGCCCGTCTGCCCGATCTGCTCAGCTCGCGGAGCCCAGCCCTCGTCACAGGCAACGCGGGTCGCGCCCACGGCACCACCCAGGGCGTCGGCGAGGGAACGAACCAGCTCGAAGTCGCCGTCCACGCCGCGGCCACCGCACACGACGGTGGAGGCATCGGCCAGGGACACGCCTTCTTCCTCGTCGGCCACGCTGGAGACAACCTCAATCACGGACGCCTCGGCGCTCAGCTCAACGGCGAGAGGCTCGGGGGCCAGGGATGCGGGCGAGGCCACCGGTGCCTCGTCGATGATGCCCGAGGAGATACCCACGATGGGGGTCTGTCCCTCGAGGACGATACCCATCGACCAGGAGCCACCCAGAGCGGTCTTGCCGACCTGGAGGACGCCGCCTTCGAAGGACACGGAGGAGGCACCGGAGACGACGCCGGCCTCGGTGAGGGCGGCGACGCGACCGGCGATCTCGCGACCGCGGTAGTCCGAGGACGCCAGCACCAGGCCGTAAGAGTCGGTGCCCAAAGCAGCGATGACCGCGTCGGAGGCGACGACAGAGGAGTGACCCGCAGCACCCAGGTCGGCGTGCAGGACGCGGGTGGCACCCAGCTCTGCCAGGGCAGCCGTGTCGGGGACGGAGGCGACGGACAGGGCGACCACGTCACCGGAGGTCAGCGACGCCGCGAGGGTCACCGCCTGGCGCGTCAGGGACGTCAGGCGCGACCCGGCCTGGTCGGCCAGGACGAGGATCGGGGAATGCATCTGCTGCGTCATGTCACTTCACCACCGAAAGAATGTAGTCAGCCAGCGCGCGACCGCCCTCGCCGGCATCCTGAATGATCGTGCCGGAGCCGTCGCGCACGTTCTCCTCGCTGAAGGTCACGGAGGTGAGCGCGCGGCGCAGGACCAGGTCCTGCCCGCCGGGAACCTCGACGAGGTCGTCAATACCCCACTGGTCCAGGGGCTTCTTGCGGGCCGCCTTCATCGCGGCGAAGGCCGGGTAGCGCGGCTCGTTGATCTGGTCGGTCACGGAGACCACGGCAGGCAGGGCCGCGCGCAGCGTCTCGGTGAAACCGTCGACGGAGCGCTCAATCGTAACGGTGCCGTCCTCGACGCTCATCGAGCGGGCCAGGCCCAGCAGCGGCATGTGGGCCTTGGCGGCCAGGGCACCGGGCAGCATGGAGGTCATTGCGTCCAGCGAGGCCATGCCGGTGATGACCAGGTCGACGGGGCCGCACTCGTCAGCGATCTTCGCGATAGCGACAGAGAGCACGGACGCCGTCGTGATGACGTCGGAACCCTCGAGGAACTCGTCGGACACGAGGTAGGCGCGGTCAGCACCCATCTGCAGGGCGCGCATGAGCGCGTCTTCGGCGTCCTCAGGCCCCATGGTCAGGGCAACGACCTCGGCCTCGCGGCCTACGTCCTCTTCTGTTTCCTTCAGCTGGACGGCGGCCTCGATGGCGTTTTCGTCCAGCTCGTTGAGCACATCGTCCTCACCGCGCACCAGGCGGCCGCCCTCAAAACGGCGTTCGGACTGCATGTCCGGGACATGCTTCACACACACGACAATTCTCATGCCTCCTAGCGTGCCACATTCCGCGCCCCACGCCCATATGAGGGTCACCTCACCGGCGCATGCCGCAGTCCGCGCGCCCCTCACCCGGAGTAGGTGGACCTCAGTCGCACGTGCGCCTCGTCATAGGCCTTTCTTCCCATCAATCCGACCGGCATGTGAGTGGTCCCGTATGATAGGGGGAGGCTATATCCACGACGTAACGGTTTGATCAGCCGTTCACCAGGAAGAGGCACAATTGTATGTCCGAGCGATCCGGCTCGTCCCACGCTCCCACAAGGCGCGTCACTGAACCTAACCCGCTGCCCACACGCTTGGGCGTTCACCCGTCGGGCGACGGCCTCGACGTCGCGGTGATCGCGCGCGGTGCTTCCTCCGTGGATATGTGCATCTTTGACGAGGCCGGGGCTGAGACGCGCTTCGCCCTCCTGGGTCCGAAAACGGGCGTCTGGCACGGCCACATCCCCGGATACGGCGCGGGCACGCGCTATGGCTTCCGTGCGCACGGTACGTGGGACCCGGACGGCGGAAAGTTCTTCAACTCCCGCAAGCTCCTGCTGGATCCCTACGGCCGAGGCGTGGACGGCGTCGTGGACCTGAAGCCGGCGGTGTACGCGCACTACGTGGACGATGAGCTGTACCCGTCGGAGTACCCAATGCGCCGCTCACCCCTCGACTCCGCGCCGCACATGCCGCGCTCGGTCGTGGTCGAATCCTCTTTCCCGATCATCCCTCAGCCCCGTACGCCCTGGGAAAACACGGTAATCTACGAGATCCACGTCAAGGGCTTCACGAAGAACATGCCGGGAGTGCCCCAGCCCCTGCGCGGGACCTACGCTGGCCTCGCCCACCCCGCCTCCGTGTCCTACCTGAAGGACCTGGGTATCACCGCCGTTGAGCTGCTGCCGATCCACGCCAAGTGCGACGAACCCTTCCTCACCGAACGAGGCCTCACGAACTACTGGGGGTACTCGACGCTCTCCTTCTTCGCTCCCGAACCCTCCTACGCGACCGCCGAATCGCGTGCCCGCGGCGCCCAGGCAGTCGTCGACGAGTTCCGCGGCATGGTCTCCCTGCTGCATCAGGCAGGCATCGAGGTCATCCTCGACGTCGTCTACAACCACACGTGCGAGGGCGGAGACGCCGGCCCGTCGCTGTCGTGGCGCGGCCTGGACTCCGACATGTACTACCGCCATACGACCTCACGTCCCATCCAGACCATCGACGTCACCGGCACCGGCAACACGATGAACATGGACCACCCCAAGACCATCCAGATGGTCCTGGACTCCCTGCGCTACTGGGTGCGCGACATGGGCGTGGACGGGTTCCGTTTCGACCTGGCCGCCACGCTGGGCCGGTTCTCCACCGGCTTTAGCCCGATGCACCCGCTCCTCATCGCGATGGCGACGGACGACATCCTCACCCACACGAAGCTCATCGCCGAGCCGTGGGATGTGGGTCCCGGCGGCTGGCAGACCGGCAACTTCCCGGTGCCCTTCTCCGAGTGGAACGACCACTACCGCGGTGCCCTGCGTAACTTCTGGCTCGCGGACGTGCGCGCCCAGGCCTCGGGCCACATCGTCTCGGGTCCCAACGACCTGGCGACCCGCCTGTCCGGCTCCCAGGACGTCTTCGAGCACGGCTTCGGTCGGCTGCGTGGACCTCGCGCGTCGATCAATTTCGTGACCGCTCACGACGGCTTCACGCTCGCCGACCTGACGGCCTACGACCGCAAGCACAACAAGGACAATCTCGAAAACAACCGCGACGGCTCCGACGACAACCGCTCGTGGAACCACGGCCTCGAAGGAACGCTCGCGTCGGGCGCGACCCACCCGGACGCCGCCACCCCCTACGCGATCCTCGCCAACATGCCGATCGCACGCCTGCGTGCCCGCTCGCAGCGCAACATCCTGGCAACCATGTTCGTCTCCTCGGGCACACCGATGCTCACGGGCGGCGACGAGTTTGGGCGCACACAAAACGGTAACAACAACGCCTACTGCCAAGACAGCCCGATCTCGTGGGTCGACTGGGATCTGGCCGAAGGGCAGCAGGCACAGATTGACGCCGTCTCCTGGCTGATCGCCCTGCGTAAGGCGCACCCGGTGCTGCGCCCCGACAGCTTCGCGACCGGCCACCCCTACGGCGGCGACTCGCTCCCCGACCTGTCGTGGTACACCGCCCAGGGCACCCGCATGCCCGATTACGGCTGGACGGATTCGCGCCACCGCACGTTCCAGATGCTGCGCTCGGGCGTCAAGTGGGGTGACCGCGACGCTCTCATCATCATCAACGCGAACCTCGACGACGCGCAAGTGACCCTGCCCGAGGGCCACGACCTGGACTGGCTGATCGCCTACTCCACCGTGTGGGAAACCCCCGCGGACGGTGGTGTCAGTTCCTCGCTCGACCCGAATGAACTCTCCATCGAAGTCGAGCACGTCATGCCTCGTACCACGCTGACAATTGAGGCTCTGTCCGTGACGATCCTGCTCTCCGACATCGCGTTTCAGCCCGAACACTGACGCGCCCCGACTTTTCTTTTTTTCCCCCCCCTTCCACTCGTTAGGATCAACGCATGACTCGCAGTGAAGATGCCCTGGAAACCGCAACCTCCGACGCCTCGCTGGCCCGCTCGAAAGCCCGCAGCGCCGAAATCGACCTGGCGATCGACCAGGATCCGTCGCGTTTCCGCATCCTCACCGGTGACCGTCCGACCGGTCACCTCCACCTCGGCCACTACTTCGGCACTCTGCGCAACCGCGTGCTGCTGCAGAACCGCGGTGTGGAGACATGGGTTCTGGTCGCCGACTACCAGGTGATCACCGACCGCGACGGCGTGGGTCCGATCCGCGAACGCGTCCTCGGCCTCGTCGCTGACTACCTGGCCGCGGGTATCGATCCGGAGCGCTCCACGATCTTCAACCACTCGGCAGTCCCGGCCCTCAATCAGCTGATGCTCCCCTTCCTCTCGCTCGTCACCGAGTCGGAGTTGCACCGCAACCCGACCGTGAAGGCCGAGCTGGAGGCCACCGAGGGACGCGCGATGACGGGCCTCATGCTCACCTACCCGGTCCACCAGGCCGCCGACATCCTGTTCTGCAAGGCCAACATTGTGCCCGTGGGCCAGGACCAGCTCCCCCACCTGGAGCAGGCTCGCCTCATCGCCCAGCGCTTCGACAAGCGTTACGGTCGCGCCACTCCCGAGCGTCCCGTGTTCCCACGCCCAGAGGCCCTCCTATCCGAGGTCCCGCTGCTGCTGGGCACGGACGGCCAGAAGATGTCGAAGTCGCGCGGCAACACCATCGAGCTGCGCATGACCGCCGACGAAACCGCGAAGATCCTGAAGAAGGCAAAGACGGACGCCGAGCGCCGTATCACCTTCGATCCCGTTGGCCGCCCCGAGGTCTCTAATCTCCTCATGCTCGCATCCCTAGCTACGGGCGATGCGCCCGAAGTGATCGCGGACCGCATCGGCGACGCGGGCGCGGGCACCCTGAAGGCCCTCGTCACCGAGTCCCTCAACGAGATGCTTGCTCCCCTGCGCGAGCGCCGCGCCGAGCTCATCGCAAACGAGGACTACCTGCTGTCCATCCTGCACGCCGGCAACGAGCGCGCCAATGAACAGGCTGATCAGACCCTGTCTGAGGTCCGCACCGCGATGCAGATGAACTATTAATCCCACGCACAACTCTCCTTAGGAGGCACCATGGCATACAACCAGTTCCCTGAGCACCCCGACGATTCCGTCGGCGGCTGGATGCTCACCCTCTTCCTGATGGGTCTCCCTCTGGTCGGCTTCGTCTACCTGCTGGTGCTTGCGCTCGGCTCCGGCGGCTCCCCCGCCAAGCGGAACTTCGCGCGCGCCGCACTCATCTGGCAGATCATCTGCGGACTCGTGGCGGTTCTTTTCTTCGTTCTCTTCGGCGCAGCGATCATGGCGTCGCTCCCGGACTCGAGTATGTAACGTCGAGGCGCACGGCAAGCGTCCTTGTGGGGGCGGCATCCGAATCACTCGGGTGCCGTCCCCGCATTGTTTGGGGACTCACGCTACCCTCTGAGCACGCACAACACGTCTAGGAGATCGGTCACATCCCGGGGTGTGACCTTCGCCGATGCGCAGGTCGGTCCATAGGTTAGGGTTGGACATGTGAGCGAGAAACTGTTGCCCCGTATCCCGATCATCGAAGTGTTCCCCGTCATCGAGGACGGAACGCTTCCCGCTAAGGCGACCGAAGGCGAGCCTTTCCCCATTCGTGCGACCGTGTTCCGCGAAGGACACGACGCATTCGCCGCCGAGGCCGTCCTTCTACGCCCGGACGGAGGTGAATACTCCCGTACCCGCATGGTCGACATTGCCCCCGGCCTGGACCGTTACGAGGCCTGGGTGGCCCCCGACGCCCCCGGCGCCTGGTCGTTCCGCGTGGATTCCTGGTCGGACCCCTACGCCACCTGGCGTCACGACGCAGCCGTCAAGGTCGGTGTCGGCGTCGACGTCGAGCTGATGCTGGAGGAGGGCGCGCGCCTCATGGAGCGTGCGGCCGCCGGCAAGGCCTTCCACAACGCGAGCCAGCGTCCCCCGTCGGACGCTGACATCGAGGCCCTGCATGACGCCGCGCGTCGCCTGCGCGACAGCTCGCATTCCCCCCAGCAGCGCCTGTCCGCCGGTATCTCTTCGCGCATCCGCCTGATTTTCCGCGACCACCCGCTGCGCGATCTGCTTGATTCGTCGCGCGTCTACCCGCTCGACGTGGCCCGCACCAAGGCCCTGGCCGGCGCATGGTACGAGATCTTCCCGCGCTCGGCGGGTGCCTACCAGAACCCCGACGGATCCTGGGTGTCCGGCACGCTTGCGAATGCCGCCGAGGACCTGCCACGCATCGCCAACATGGGCTTCGACGTCGTCTACCTGACGCCGATCCACCCGATTGGCACGACGTTCCGTAAGGGCAAGAACAACTCCCTGATCGCAGCCCCCGGTGACCCGGGTTCCCCCTATGGGATCGGCGCGCCCGAGGGAGGACACGACGCCATCCACCCGGACCTGGGTACCTTCGATGACTTCGACCGTTTCGTCGAACGCGCCCGAGGCCTCGGCATGGAGGTGGCGCTCGACCTGGCCCTCCAGTGCTCCCCCGACCACCCGTGGGTCACCGAGCACCCCGAGTGGTTCACGACGCGCGCCGATGGCACGATCGCATACGCGGAGAACCCTCCGAAGAAGTATCAGGACATCTATCCGCTGAACTTCGACAACGACCCGGAGGGCATCTACCAGGCGGTGCGTGACGTCATCGAACTGTGGATCAACCACGGCGTGACGATCTTCCGCGTCGACAACCCGCACACGAAGCCGATCCCCTTCTGGGAGCGCCTGCTCGCCGACATTAAGGCGCAGTACCCGGGCACGCTCTTTCTGGCCGAGGCCTTCACGCGTCCCGCCATGATGCGCACCCTTGGCGCAATCGGCTTCGACCAGTCCTACACCTACTTCGCGTGGAGAACGTACAAGCAGGAGATCGAAGAGTACCTGGTGCAGATCTCCCAGGAGACCGCGCACCTCATGCGTCCCGCCTTCTGGCCCACCACGCACGATATCCTCACCCCGCAGATGTGGGACGGCGGCACTGCGATCTTCGCGATCCGCGCCATGCTCGCTGCGCTGGGTGCGCCGACGTGGGGCATTTACTCGGGCTACGAGTTCGTCGAAAATGAACCGCGTGGCACCTTCCAGGAACCCAACGACAACGAGAAGTACGAGTACCGCCCGCGTCACTGGGAGGACGCTGACGCGATCGGTATCTCTCGCTTGTTCACGCTGCTCAACGCTGCGCGCGCCAAGCACCCGGCGCTGCGTCAGCTGCACCAGATCCGCATCCACCCGACCTCCTCGGATCGCCTCATCGCGTTCTCGCGTCAGGTACCCGGCAAGTTCACTGAAGACGGCAACCCGGATACCGTCATCTGCGTGATCTCGCTGGATCCGTACGAAGGTGTCGACGGCGCGGTCTACCTGGACCTGGCGGAGATGGGCCTGGCCACGCCGGGCGGCCACATCACCGTCGTCGACGAACTCGATGGGCACTCCTACGTGTGGGGTTCGTCTAACTGGGTGGAGCTATCCCCCGTGACGCGCCTTGGCCACGTCTTCAAGGTCGAACCCGCCCATTCCTCGCCCTGGTCGCAGGCCTAACGTCGCTGCTCCCGCTCGGTGTGGCCACCCACCTACACCGAGCAGGAGTACCCCGTCAAAATCGACCACCTGAATGAGACCCGGCTCCCATTTTTGCTGGGCAAACGATAGACTATAAACACGACAGTGAACTGAGCAGTTCACACCATCTGGAGTAAGGACAATCCATGAGCTGCGAACTAACGCCGATTCAGGTCAATGACGACATTCTCGACGCCGTTGCCTCAGGCTCTTACTATTCGCCGCACTCTGTGCTCGGCGCTCATCTGAGCGAGGCTGGTGTCACCGTCCGCACCATGGCTCGCCTGGCCGACGCGGTCGACATCATCACACCGACCGGCGCTTACGCTGCCACTCATGAACGCGGCGGCATTTGGGTCGCGGTTCTGCCCGGCAAGGAGATCCCCCCTTACCGCGTGTCCGTCACCTACGGCGACAACACCACCGTTCGCGACGCCCCCTACCGTTACCTGCCGACCCTGGGCGAGATGGACACCTACCTCATCTCTGAGGGCCGCCATGAGAATCTGTGGCACGTCCTCGGTGCCCATGTGAAGACCTACACTGACGAGCTGGGCGAAACCACCGGTACCGCCTTCGCCGTGTGGGCCCCCAACGCGCGCGCCGTGCGCGTCGTCGGCGAGTTCAACTTCTGGGACGGCGTGGCTACCTCCATGCGGTCGCTGGGTTCCTCCGGCATCTGGGAGATTTTCGTCCCCGGCGTCGGCGTCGGCATGCGCTACAAGTTCGAGATCCAGGGTCCCGGCGGCAACTGGTTCCAGAAGGCCGACCCGCTGGCTCGCGCCACGGAGATTCCCCCGGCTACGGCCTCGGTCGTCACCGACTACTTCCACGAGTGGACCGACGACGAGTGGATGTCTACCCGCAAGGACCGCAACCCCCACGCCGGCCCCATGTCCATCTACGAGGTCCACGCGGGTTCGTGGCGTCAGGGCCTGGGCTACCGCGAGCTGGCCGACGAGCTGGTCCCCTACGTCAAGCAGATGGGCTTCACGCACGTGGAGTTCATGCCGCTGGCTGAGCACCCCTTCGGTGGTTCCTGGGGCTACCAGGTGACCTCCTACTACGCTCCCACCTCACGCTACGGCACGCCGGATGATTTCCGTTACCTGGTGGATGCCTTCCACCGCGCGGGCATCGGCGTCATCCTGGACTGGGTGCCCGCCCACTTCCCGAAGGATGATTTCGCCCTGGCGCGCTTCGATGGCACCCCGCTGTACGAGGATCCGGACCCGCTGCGCGGCGAACACCCCGACTGGGGCACCTACGTCTTCAACTTCGGCCGCCGCGAGGTGCGCAACTTCCTGGTCGCCAACGCCCTGTACTGGCTCGAGGACTTCCACGTCGACGGCCTGCGCGTTGACGCTGTGGCCTCGATGCTGTACCTGGATTACTCGCGCAAGGACGGCCAGTGGCGTCCCAACCAGTACGGTGGCCGCGAGAACCTGGAGGCCATCGACTTCATCCAGGAAGCGAACGCGACCGCGTATCGTCGTCACCCCGGCATCATCATGATCGCCGAGGAGTCCACGGCGTGGCCCGGCGTGACTGCCCCGACGTCCGGCGGTGGCCTCGGCTACGGCATGAAGTGGAATATGGGCTGGATGAACGACACCCTGCGCTACCTCAGCGAGGATCCGGTCAACCGCCGCTGGCACCACGGCGAGCTTACCTTCTCTCTGGTGTACGCCTTCTCCGAGAACTACGTGCTCCCGCTGTCGCACGACGAGGTCGTGCACGGTAAGGGTTCGCTGATTTCGAAGATGCCCGGCGACAAGTGGCAGCGTCTGGCTGGTCTGCGTTCCCTGTACGCCTACCAGTGGAGTCACCCCGGCAAGCAACTCCTCTTCATGGGCCAGGAGATCGGCCAGGAGCAGGAGTGGAACGAGTCCTACTCCCTCGATTGGTGGCTGCTGGACCAGGAGGGCCACGCCGGTGTCGCTGCGCTGGTGGAGCGCCTCAACAAGATTTACGCGAATTCCCCCGCCATGTGGGACGACGACTACACGGGCTTCGAGTGGATCGATGCCTCAGACGGTGATCACAACCTGATCTCCTACCTGCGTAAGGGTACTGACGCTGACGGCAACCGTGAGGTCGTCGTGTGCGTCTCGAACTTCGCTGGCAACCCGCACGAGGGCTACCGCGTGGGCCTGCCGTTCGGCGGCGAGTGGGTCGAGATCCTGAACACGGACGCCGAGGAGTTCGGCGGCTCCGGCGTGGTCAATGTCGGCACGATCATCGCGGAGGACACCCCGTGGAACGGTCGCCCGGTCTCCGCGTCGCTGCGCGTGCCGCCGCTGGGTGCCGTGTGGCTGGTGCCCGCCTCCCAGGCGCGCTGACCGAGCATTCCTCGAGACACGGACGAGGTCGGGGCAGGGATTCCTGCTCCGGCCTCGTCCGTTGCGTGCTAGGTGCGCGTCTCTCAGGCGCACGTCGATATCACATGAGGAGCATCGCCAGGCGCGTACGCGCCTTGGAAACCTCGGGGGACGAGCCTGCGACACGGAAGAGGTCAAGCAGCCGCAGGCGCAACGCATCGCGTTCCTCGGCGTCGGTAGTGGCGGCAAGGAGTTCGAGGAGCACATCGAAGGCTCCGGCTGCGTCACCTGCCGCGAAAAGTGCGTCGGCACGAGAGGCCGGGTCGTCAGCGTTCTGCTCACCGTAGGCACGCGCGGCGAAACGCACGCGGGACAGGTGAGACTTCGCGTCCTCGTCGCGCGGGTTCAGCTCGACGACGCGCTCCCACAGGGTGATCGCCTCATCGAGGTTGCCGGCCTCCTCCGCGGCCAGCGGTGCCTCATGCTCGGGGGGAATGGGCGCGGCGGTGTCCTCAGCTGCAACCGCGATGCGCGCGGTGATACCCATCTGCGCCGAGGCCTCGAGCAGCTGAGAGACGACCGGAAGGACCTGCTCCTTGGACGCGCCACCCTGAAAGAGCGGCACCGGGCGACCGCCGACGAGAGCAACGACCGTGGGAACGGTCTGGATCTGGAAGGCCTGGGCAATGGCAGGAGCCTTGTCGATATCCACCTCGACGAGCTGGAAGGCACCCGCATGCTCGCGCGTGATCTCCTCAAGCATGGCCAGCGCGGGCTTCGATTCGAGCGAGCGCGGCGACCACATGACCATGATGACCGGCACGGCCTGGGAGGTGGACATGACGTCCTGGAAGTTCTCCTCATCCGTCGTGGTAATCAGCGGGATGTGCAGCCCCTCCCCCGAGGGCGCGGCCGCGTCCTCGGCTGCGGGCGCGCTCGCGCGTGCCGACAGGTCAACGGCCCCGTGTGAATCGGCGGGAATCACGGTCGCTTCAGGGGCATCAATGCGGGGGTCAGGCGTGTTCATAGTGGTCCTCTCGAGAACGCGTAGCTATCCTCAAACGATGATAAGCGTCGTCCCCACGCCAATCGGCGTGGGGACGACGTGTGCGCTATGGGTGAAACTCAGCCCGGACTGTTGGACGGATCCAGCGCGACCTTGGTGATCGCTCGCTCGCCACCGACGATCTGCACGTTTCCGCCCGCCTTCTGCGAGGGGATACGCATAATGATCGTCGCGATGCAGTCGGCGGTTGCGGTACCTTCCACCTTCGTCCCGCTGGGACTGAGCGCGGCGGTATTCCCGGCGAGGTTCATCGTCGAACCGGCAACCGTACGCTGATAGGTCAGCGTGTACTTGACGTTCGCTGCGACCAGAGCCGAGCCATCCTGCAGGACCAGGCCCGAGACCGGGTAGCTCGTCGCGCTGGCCGCCATGGTCACGGATCCGGCGCTGCTCACCGACGAATTTAGGTCGCTCACCTGCTGCAGCGTCTGCTTGGTGAAGTCGTCGGCCACGAACTGCGTCGTATCCTGGGTGCCGGAGTTCAGCATCGTGATGTACTGCGCGAGAGCGGTGTCGGGGGTAACCGTGAAGCCCTGCGAGTCTCCGGTGACGTATGCTGATCCAGTACCGACGGACGGCAGGGTCAGATGCGTGCCGCCGAGCAGGCGCGCATAGTTCGTGAGCTTGTAGTCCGAACGCGCAGAGTCCTGCACGTAGACCTCAAGGACGGGCAGCGTCGTCGAGGACGTATCAGAGATGTTAAAAATCGCGCGCGGCCACGAATCCGAGTTCGTGATGGCCAGCGACGTCGGTTCGAAGTCCAGAGGCGGCAACGCCTGGCTGTTCGCGTTCGCCAGCGCGTACTGGGCGGTACGCATCTCCAGGGCACCCTTGGTCACCTGATCGCCGAGGTCGGCAGCGTTCAGCGAAGCGTCAGCCGTCGCCATGACTCCACCAACCGTCTCGAGCACGGACGAAATGCGCTCGTGGTCCAGGTTCGCGGCGCTCTGCGCGGAGCTACTGCCCGACTGGGCGACAAGCTCACTCGAGCAGGCGCTCATGCCGAGCGCAGAGGTCATGAGCAGGGCGGCGGTGGCAGCCGCGAGGGTCCGTCGTTTCATCACTGTTCTCCCTGACGGTCCTCGAGCCAGCCGGACATAATCGAGGTCCAGCCTCCGGTCGCCGACGCGTCATCGTCAGGAGCGGACGTGGGTGCAGGCGGGGGGGCCTGCACCTCGGTGGTACGCGGGCGCGTGACCGGAATCAGACCCGTGTTGAATTCCTGGCCGTCCACGACGACAACCTCTTCACCGTTGTTGCGCGCCTCACGCAGAGCGCGCCGCGAGGGCAGGTTGCGGCCTCCGCGGATGCCCGACAGGTCGATGACGCCGGTATCCGTCGTCGCACGCTCCGGGGGATCCACGTCGAAGGGGCCGGTGTTGAGACCGTGTCGGCCGCGGCGCTCGAACGTGTCCATCATCGGATCCGGCGCATAATCGGGTGCGGACAGGGCGCTGATATCCGGGGCGGGGACACCAACAATGGACGCGCGGACGATGGACTTATCCCTCGTCGAGCGTAGCGGAAGAGGTTCACGGACTGCGGCGTCCCGAGCGGACAGTTCGTCGCGTGTCCTATCCGAGGCAGGGGCTTGGCCGGTTGAAGACACGAAGGCGGCAGCGCCCCACGCTGGAGCAGCCTGTTTCTGGGTACTATCCTCGATCTCCTCGGACTGAGCATCCTCGAACATGTATGCCACAGCCTCGTCATCGTCATCGTCAGCGACGACGGGTTCGTCTGCGGCGGTCTCATCGACGGCGGGTTCCGCAGCGGGGGGCGGCGCGACCGGGGGCTCCGAGACAGCGGGGGCGTGGGCAGCGCGGGAACCGGACTCGCGGGCGGCGGCAACCATCTCAGCCACCTCGGCCGCGTTGATCGTGGAGGTGTCCAGGGTGTCGGCCTTGCGGCGCTCCTCAATACGCTGTGCGCGGATCTTACGCAGGCGCAGCAGCTGCCAGCGCGTCAGGAAGAGTGCAAAGGCCAGAAGGGCGAAGAACGCAGCAGTCAGGAATGCGATGATCGCCAGCAGGTTCACCTGCTCGACCTGCCACGTCAGCGTGAACGTCAGGTCACCGGGGCCACCCGCGGAGGCAGCGACAGCCGACCGCCCGCTGGGAACGTTTTCGAGATCGAGGGAGACACTACCCGTGCCGCTCTCCTGTTTGAACCACATGGGCGACTTCGCCAGCTGATCGGCCAGCTGCGCTGAGGTCGGGTCATCAAGGGGCTGTGCACCGGACTGCACAGCATTCTGAGCGTTCGGGTTCACCATGCCGGTTCCGTTCGCGGCATGCGATTCCGCCTTCAGCTTGGTGCGATCAGCCTCGACGCCGATGACCTCGGTGTAGGCTGCATTGCCGATCCAGCCCTTCGCGTCCTGCGAGGTGCCGATCACGAGCGTGACGGGGGCACCCGACTTCGACGTGGCGGTCACCGTGACGTCATCCTTGACGATCGACAACACATTGTCACGCGTCATGATCAGGTCCGTCGCGGATTCCACCGTCGAGACCTGCTGCGCCGGCGGCCGTAGCACGGTCACGCCGAGCAGCCCAATAAGGATGCATACGAGTGCGACAGCGCCCATCGACGATGCCGCCACGTATCGCTTTAAGAGTTCCACGGTAGCTCCTCAGGTCCAACGCCCACACTGCGGGCATTCTTCAGCCCCCACTTTACGTGCAAACCCAGTGAACAGGCGCATTCGCAGGCGAGGCAGTGATACATCACATTTCATTTCACAGGGGTCGAAGCCCACGCCGCCAGCATTCGGAGTGCCAATGCCGACGGCCCTCAACACCCTGCGGCAAACCGAAGGGGGCTTCCTCGGGCCACGCCACAACATGCGGCGTTCCCCTCGGGATGGGACGCAGGCACGCGGGGCAGGTGTATTCCTTGACCGCGCTGGGCAGACGGCGAACCTGATAGTCGCCTCCGTCCGGGCCCTGCTCCGTGCGCGGCACGGAAGCGAGGCGGTCCATCTGCAGTGGACGCGCTTCACCCCACGGCCGTTTCTTGCTTCGTTTACCTCTCACGCAACCACAGTGCCACGGCGGAACACACGGCGCACGTTCAGCTCCTTGTCGACCTCGACAATGTCAGCCTTCTTTCCGGGCGAGAGCGTGCCCACGGTGTCGTCGCCTAGGATGGCTGCCCCCTGCGCCGACGCCATGTAGACCGCGTCTACGAGCGGGATACCGCCCTTCGTCACGGCCACGCGGACGCAGTCCAGAAGGTGAGCGGTGCCCCCTGCAATCGCATTGCCCTGCGCCAGGCGGGCAACCCCGTCCTTGACGACGACATCCTGCGGACCCAGCGTGTACGCGCCGTCAGCCATACCGGCCGCCGCCATCGCGTCGGTAATAAAGACGACGTGATCGCGGCCCACCATTTCGTAGACGTCTCGCACGAGCGTTGGATCAACGTGGATCGAGTCGCAGATCAGCTCGGCGACAGCACCTCCCCGCGCCGCGTCCGAGAGGAACTCGGCGATGGGGCCAGTGTCGCGGTGGTGCAGCGGGCGCATGCCGTTAAAGAGGTGCGTGATCGTCGCGCGGGGTCCGCGTGTGGTCTGCACCTGAGCGAAGCGCTCGCGCGAGTAGGCCAGTGCCTCGCGTGCCTTCGTCGAATTGGAGTCGGTGTGTCCCCACGAGGGCAGCGCTCCCCCATCAATGAGCGCTTCGGCAACGGAGCCGGACCCATAGGCGTTCGGTTTCTCGGGGGCAAGGGTCATCGACAGGGCGTACCCCTGGCAGTCCTCCAGAAGAGTGCGGGTCAGATCCGCGTCAGGATCGATGATGTATGTCGGGTCCTGGGCACCACAGCGCTCGTGGGAGACGAAGGGCCCCTCGAAGTGGATGCCGGCGATCTCGCCAGCGGCGGCGAGCTGAGCGAGCGTCTTGGCACGGGCACGCAACACGTCGGCAGACGCAGTCACGCACGAGGCAACGAGGGTCGTTGTGCCATGGCGGCGGTGTTCCTTGACAGCGACGAGCGCTGCCTCGGCTGTCTCCGCGTTCGGGAAAGACTCGCCACCACCGCCGTGGCAGTGCACATCGACGAGACCGGGCAGGAATGTCGAATCGGTGGCCTCGGGAAGCTCACCGTCATAGTCGGATACGGGGCAGGCACGAGTAATAGTCGAGCCGTCAATCTCGATAACTCCGTCATCAACAATGGAGTTTTCGAGGACCAGGCGGCCGCGTAGCACAGAATCAGTCATGATCTTCATTGTGGCACACCTGACACTCAAGCGCTCTCACTTCGACATCCAATTCTCCCAGTCCTTCATGAGCGCACGTGCCTCCTGCGCATGCGCCTCTCCCCCGTCTGCGAACGAAAGAATTCCACCCGGCGCGCGCACCGCGACAACACGTCCGCCCGACACCACGATAGGACGGAACATACCATTCTTCGCCGGACAGATGAGTCTCTCCCCGGCCTCGTCCGTCAGACAGGTTCGATCCCTGTACCCTACATGCAACTCATCGAAAGCTGGCAGCGCAAAAGTTCCCCTGGCCTCGTCCCTGCCTGACGCCACCAGGTCCTCCAGGTCGGCGCGAGCAACCGCATCGCCGCGTCTCGACAACCTCATCCCAGCCGTTTCTGTTACCTCGAGGGCACCCCCTAACGCACGCCGCGCCTCGGTGAGTGTCAGCCCGGTCCACCTGGCCAGGTCGGCCGCATCGATGGGGCCATGCCCCCACGCGTAACGCGCCGCAAGCAGAGCCAGCGCTTCCTCATGCCCAGCTTCCCCCTTCGCAACGCCAGGAGCCTGCGGGAGCGAACGCGCGTCGATCAACAGATGCTCCCCCGCCCGCACTGGACCCGAGGTGAGAAAACCATCGAGGTGCAGGCGCATCATGAGATGACGGCGTCGCAGGCCAGCCTCGGAGGAGGCTGAAGAAATTACCTCGATCCCAGCGCTCTGCCACGCCTCGATCAGCTCCGCGCGACTCACGCCCTGCGGCGCGTTATCCAGCACGGCATACGAGGCAGCCGCCGCCCGTTCAACGACCGCGTCGACGAGGCCCAGCTCGATCGCCCTACGCTCCCACGACCCACGACGATGGCGCAGCACACGTCGCAGCCAGTGGTGGTCTCGAGCACTCGTGACGTGCACCGTGCCGCGCATCGGCCAGGAACGAACCAACTCGCCGCGCGCAAACGACTCCTCAACCTGGGCGCGAGACACACCCGGGCAGCGAACCCCAATCGCCCAGGGAATGGCACTCACCAATTGGCCTTGAAGCGCGAGCAAAGACTCGACCGCCTCCACCGGGGTGTGCGCACAGGTCGCACTCACCAACCCCTGGGAAACGATGCGCGACAAGCTAGCATGCAGGTCAGCGGGCATCAGAACAGACGCGACTCGGGGTCGTCAAAGCCGCGCATCGCGTCGTAATCCAGGACCACGCAGCGAATACCGCGATCCTCAGCGAGCGTGCGAGCCTGCTTCGTAATCTCCTGTGCCGCAAAAATCCCCGTGACGTCACCGAGAAGCGCATCTCGACCGAGAAGAGACAGGTAACGAGTCAGCTGCTCGACGCCATCGATGCCACCGCGGCGCTTCACTTCAATCGCCACGTATGCTCCATCGGCATCACGCACCATCAGGTCAACCGGACCCACCGGTGTGGGGTACTCCCGGCGTACCAGCTCCCACCCCTCACCCAGAATCTGAGGGACCTGTTCGGCGAGGAGCTCCTGCAGGTGAGCCTCCACGCCGTCCTTCACGAGGCCGGGGTCCACTCCCAGGTCCTCCGTGACGTCAGCAATGACGTCATGGATGCGGATGACTAGCTTGTCATCCGTCTTGTCGGCCTGAACCGTCCACACCTGCTCCACGCCTTCCTCACCCTCCTCCGGCTCACCGAAGGAGACTGTGCACGGAGCCGTCATCCAGTTGAGAGGCTTGTACGAACCTCCCTCGGAGTGAATAAGCACAGAGCCGTCACCCTTGAGCATGATGACGCGCTTAGCAGGGTCCAGGTGGGCGCTCAGTCGACCGGAATAATCAACGGTGCAGGTAGCAATAACAATACGCACCCCGTGAGCTTACCAATCTCGGTCACGGGCGGCGCGGAGGACCAGACTCAACCCAGGAGACCAATCCGTTATACGTCAAGCGTTCCACGGCGACCTCGTAACGATGCTCACCATAGGCCAGGCGCACCTCGACCATGGCACCATCGTCCGAATGGGAGATCGGAGCGGACACTTCCATACCGCGACGAGGAATCGAATACACCGGCTTCAGAGACATGGCGACCAGGCGATACCACTGCAGTTCTTCGACGCCATAGACGCCGATCCCGGCCGTCCACCCCGCATGGTGGTCCGGGCGCGACCAACAGCGGAACGCGCCCAAACGCGCAGCGATCCTGCGGGCGCGCACATTCATGTACGCCCACAGGATCACCGCCGCGCACGCGAGGAGAACCACTACCGCGATCAAAACATGTATCAGGCTCATCAGGTTCTCCTCGCGTTGCGTCAACCTACTGTGATGCCACTGTAGCGCGATCCGCCACGACCGTGATGAAATCGGAGTCAACTGAGGCGAATCCCCCACTGACCTCGACGGACACGATCTCATTGGCACACGTCACCGTGACAATTCCATCGCCCAGCTGGGCGAGCAGCGGCTGACGGCCGGGCAGAATGCCCAGGCTGCCATCAACCGTCGGGATCTGGACGGCGCTCGCAGCGCCGTGCCACAGGCGCGCCTCATGAGAGACGACCTCAACCTGCAGGGACTTCGCCGACGCCATCAGGCTTCCTTGGCCAGCTCGTGAGCATTGCGCTCCAGATCGTCGATGCCGCCGCAGTTGTAGAACGCCTGCTCCGGAACATCGTCGTAGTGGCCCTCGGCGATGCGCTTGAACGCTTCGATGGTCTCCGACAGCGGCACGGTCGAGCCGGGCACGCCCGTGAACTTTTCAGCCATGTACATGTTCTGAGACAGGAACTGCTCGATGCGACGAGCGCGCGCAACCGTGACCTTGTCATCCTCGCTCAGCTCGTCGACGCCGAGGATCGCGATGATGTCCTGCAGTTCCTTGTTCTTCTGCAGGATGGCCTTGACGTGCGTGGCGACGTCGTAGTGCTCGCGGCCCACGAGGGCAGGGTCGAGGATACGCGAGGTCGAGGCCAGCGGGTCCACGGCGGGGTAAATACCCTTGGCCGCGATCTCACGGGAAAGCTCGGTCGTCGCATCCAGGTGAGCGAAGGTCGTCGCCGGAGCCGGGTCGGTGTAGTCGTCGGCGGGAACGTAGATCGCCTGCAGCGACGTGATCGAGTGGCCACCGGCCGAGGTAATGCGCTCCTGAAGCAGACCCATTTCGTCAGCCAGGTTGGGCTGGTAGCCAACGGCCGAGGGCATGCGGCCCAGCAGCGTGGAGACCTCGGAACCCGCCTGGGTGAAGCGGAAGATGTTATCGATGAACAGGAGAACGTCCTGGTGCTGGACATCGCGGAAGTACTCCGCCATGGTCAGGCCGGTCAGCGCGATGCGCAGACGCGTGCCCGGCGGCTCGTCCATCTGACCGAAGACGAGAGCGGTCTTGTCGAAGACGCCCGCCTCTTCCATTTCGCCGATGAGGTCGTTGCCCTCACGGGTGCGCTCGCCGACGCCGGCGAACACAGAAACACCGCCGTGGTCCTGAGCAACGCGCTGGATCATCTCCTGAATGAGGACTGTCTTACCGACGCCCGCGCCACCGAAAAGGCCGATCTTGCCGCCCTGCACGTAGGGGGTCAGCAGGTCGATGACCTTGATGCCGGTCTCGAACATCTTGGTGCGCGCCTCGAGCTGGTCAAAGGCCGGGGGCTGGCGGTGGATCGGCCAGCGCTCGGTGACCTCGAGGGTCTCGCCCTCTGCGAGGTTGAGGACGTCACCGGTCACATTAAAAACGTGGCCCTTCGTGACGTCGCCGACGGGCACGGAGATCGGGGCACCGGTGTCAGTGACGGGGGTACCACGCACGAGGCCGTCGGTGGGCTTCAGCGCGATGGTACGCACGAGGTTGTCGCCGAGGTGCTGGGCAACCTCGAGTGTCATCGTGAAGGTCGACTCGCCCTCGCCCTGACCGGCGAGGTTCACTTCGACGGTGAGTGCGTTGTAGAGCGGCGGGATGCGATCCGGGGGAAACTCCACATCGACGACAGGGCCGACGACGCGGGCGACGCGCCCCTCGGCGATTGCAGGTGTATCAGTCATTGTTTTACTCCGTGTCTCGAAGGGGTCAGCTCGCGCTCAGAGCGTCGGCCCCGCCCACGATTTCGGTGATTTCCTGGGTAATTTCCGCCTGGCGGGCCGAGTTCGCCAGACGCGTGTAC
Organism: Actinomyces sp. ICM47; assembly: GCF_905369875.1. Lineage (NCBI taxonomy): Bacteria > Bacillati > Actinomycetota > Actinomycetes > Actinomycetales > Actinomycetaceae > Actinomyces > Actinomyces sp. ICM47. Next base: position 44,543 of record NZ_CAJPJE010000008.1, on the reverse strand, counting down.
TTCGTGATGAGTTCCTCAGCGTTGTCCGTCGCCGTGTGCATCGCACGCTGACGCGATGCGAGTTCGGACGCCGCCGACTGGAGAAGGACGTTATGGATACGCGCCTCAACGTAGAGGGGTAGCAGCGTATCCAGGACCGCTTCGGGCGACGGGATGAACTCATACTCGGGTAGCGCCGAAGCAGGATCATCCGCGTAACCGCGCTCGGCCTCGCGTTCCTCGTCTGATTCAGGGGTGTCCACGACCGTGAGGGGCAGCATCTGACGTACCTCGGGCACCTGGCTCATAACCGTCTTGAAGCGGGTGTACACGAGGTGCAGAGAACCAACGCCGGTCGTCGGGTCCGGGTCCAAGAAGCGCTCGAGCAGCACGGATGCGATGTCACGCGCGGTCTCGGGCGAGGGCGAATCGGACTCGCCCTCCCACTCGCGTTCGATAGTAACGCCGCGGAAACGGAAGTAGGCAGCCGCCCTGCGTCCGAAGGTGTAGAGCAACGGCTCGAAGCCGTCAGCCGTCAGGTCGGAGATGAGCTTCTCCGACTCACGCAGAATGGTCGCCGAATAGGCTCCGGCCATGCCACGATCCGATGCCACAACCAGGATCGCAACGCGCTTGGTGTCCTCGCGTTCCAGGGTCAGTGGGTGGTCGAGGTCCGTGTGGACCGCAACCGCCGCAACCGCCTGAGTCAGAGCCTTCTCGTATGGTCCGGCCTCGGTGGCAGCGCGCCTCGCCGCGCCAATGCGAGACGCAGCGATCATCTCCATGGCGCGGAAGACCTTCGCGAGCGTCGTCGTCGAAGCGATGCGCTGCTTGTAGATCCTCTGCTGTCCGCCCATCGTTTAGGCCTTCTCGTTCGTGCGACCGCGCGAGATTTCCTCGCGGGTGCGCTCCGCCACGACCTCGCCGTCCTCCGCGGAGGCGGCACCGCGTCCGGCGCTGATCCACTGGCGGTGGAACTCTTCGACGGCTTTCTTCAGGGCTTCCTCGGTATCCTTGGACAGGTCACCGGTTTCGGCAATCGTGTCAAGGACGGTGGAGTTCGCGCGAAGGTGGTCGAGGAGACCGCGCTCGAAGCGCAGGACATCCTCGACCTCGATGTCATCGAGGTAGCCGTTCGTGCCCATCCAAATCGAGGCGACCTGGTCTTCCATCGCGTAGGGCGTGGACTGGGGCTGCTTGAGCAGCTCCATGAGGCGCTCACCGCGGGTCAGCTGACGACGGGTCGCCGCATCCAGGTCGGAGGCGAACATCGCGAAGGCGGCCATCGAGCGGTACTGCGCGAGCGTGAGCTTGAGCGTACCGGCGACCTTCTTCATCGCCTTGGGCTGGGCGGCACCACCGACACGGGACACGGAAATACCCACGTCGACGGCGGGACGCTGATTCGCGTTGAACAGGTCGGACTGCAGGAAGATCTGGCCGTCGGTGATCGAAATGACGTTCGTCGGAATGTACGCCGACACGTCGTTTGCCTTGGTCTCGATGATCGGCAGGCCGGTCATCGAACCGCCGCCGAGGGCATCCGACAGCTTCGCGCAGCGCTCCAGCAGGCGGGAGTGCAGGTAGAAGACGTCGCCGGGGTATGCTTCGCGGCCCGGCGGACGGCGCAGCAGCAGCGACACCGCACGGTAGGCCTCGGCCTGCTTGGACAGATCGTCGAAGACGATGAGGACATGCTTGCCCTGGTACATCCAGTGCTGGCCGATGGCGGAGCCGGTGTAGGGAGCCATGTACTTGTAGCCGGCGGGGTCCGAGGCCGGGGAGGCGACGATGGTCGTGTACTCCATGGCTCCCGCATCCTCGAGCGTAGAACGCACGGAGGCGATGGTCGAACCCTTCTGGCCGATCGCCACATAGATGCAGCGCACCTGCTTGTTCGGGTCGCCGCTCTTCCAGTTCTCACGCTGGTTGAGGATCGTGTCGAGCGCAATCGCAGTCTTACCGGTCTTACGGTCACCGATGATGAGCTGACGCTGGCCGCGGCCAACCGGGATCATCGAGTCGATGGCCTTCAGGCCGGTGGCGAGGGGCTCGTGGACGCTCTTACGCATCATGACGCCGGGAGCCTGCAGCTCGAGCGCGCGGCGCCCATCCAGGTCCGTGATATCACCGAGGCCGTCGATCGGGCGGCCGAGGGGATCAACCGTGCGGCCGAGGTAGCCGTCACCAACGGGAACGGAGAGGACCTCGCCCGTGCGATGGACGAGCTGTCCTTCTTCAATGCCACCGAAGTCACCGAGGACGACGGCACCAATCTCACGCCGGTCGAGGTTCATGGCCAGGCCCAGCGTCCCGTCCTCGAAACGCAGCAGCTCGTTTGCCATGGTGCCAGGCAGGCCCTCGACGTGGGCAATACCATCGGCCGTTTCGATGACGTGACCCACCTCTTCGGTGGCCACGTCCGCCGGACGGTAGGACTCCATGAAGGAGTCCAGTGCTCCGCGGATTTCCTCCGGGGAGATGCTGAGGTCAGCCATGAGGATTCCTAACTAAGAAAAAGTGAAGTAAATGATGGACGAGGGGCGCTAGCTAGCGATGGCGTCCCGAGCGGCGCTGATCCTGGTGGCCAGCGACGCGTCAATGGCGGTCAGACCGGCGCGCAGGCGGAAGCCTCCGATAAGCGTGGGATCCACCGAGATTGCCAGGTCAACGGTGACGCCGTAGCGCTTTTCGAGAATGGCTCGCAGACGGTCAACCTGAGCCTCGGTCATCGGCGAGGCCGTGGCGACCGTGACGAAGAGGCGGTCCTGCATGGTGGCTGCCCACTGGGCGTACCTGCGGATGTTGTGCAGGAGTCGTCCGTGGTTGGAGCGGCCGACGGCGCGACGCACGAGGCGCATCGTCCACACGCTGACTCGCGAGCCAAACAGGCTCGTGGCCAGGTCACCTCGCTCATGCGAGTCGCCTGTGGAGATGTCGGAGAGGCGCACGCGCACCTCTCGGTTATGGTCCAGGAAGTAACGGACCTGGAACAGCTCCTCACGAACCTGGTCGAGCGCCCCCTTCACACCTGCGGCATTCAAGACGCTGAGGATGCCCAGCACTTCGAGTGTGTCATCGACGTCAGTGGGGCGACGCCAGTGGTCGGCGACGACAAGATTGACGACGGCCATCGTCGCAGTTGTCACGTGGGAGGCGAATGCTTCCTGTGCGAGGGATTGCTTGTCCGCCAATGACCGGGCCGGGTCGGTCAGCGCACGCGCGAGACGAGTGTTTTCCTTAAACAGGTCGGCCAAGCCGAAGAAGTCCTCGGCGACCCGCATCGCGTCGGTGCCCGGGGTGGCGAGGGCCGCCGCCAGGTCGGTCGCGAACGGGACTGACTCGATCGTGCGCATCTGTGTCATCGCTTCTCCTCGACCAGGGCGTTGTCGGCCTCGAGTTCGTCAAGGAAACGATCAACGACGCGAGAGGTCAGGGCCGTGTCGGTGAGCTGCTCACCGATGATCTTTTCGGCCAGCTCGGAGGCGAGCAGACCCACCTCGGAGCGCAGGGAGATTTCCGCGGCCTGCTTTTCAGCGAGGATCTGGCGCTGCGCACCCTCGAGGATGCGGCCCGCTTCGTTGGTTGCCTCGTTACGGGCTGCGGCCACGATGGCCTTGGCCTCATCGTTGGCGCGCTCACGAATCGTGTGCGCCTCGGCGTGTGCCTGGCGGATGATCTCTTCACGCTCGCGCGCAGCGGCAGCCTGGTCGGCCTTCGCTTGCTCGGCAGCACCGAGACCCTCCTCGATTGCGGCAGCTCGCTCGTCCATCGTCTTGTAGATGCGAGGAAGCGCGTAGCGTCCGACGAGGAGCAGGACGATAAGCAGAACGAGAGCCGACCAGAAAATCTCATACAGCGGCGGCAGGATGACGGCGAGGCCGCCGACCTCCTGGTCCGCAGCGGCGACAATCTGGTGCATGGCGATCACTTAACGATGAGCGGCAGAACGAAGCCGATGAGGCCGAGAGCCTCAACCATGCCGGCACCGATAATCATGTTGGTGAAGAGACGACCGGCAACCTCGGGCTGACGGGCGGTCGCTTCCTGGGTCTTGCCGACCATGAGGCCGATGCCGAGGCCGGGGCCCAGGGTGGCGAGACCATAGCCGATGTAGGCGAATGCTGCGGTTCCCATAGTGGTTTCCTTCTGTTAGTAACGCCGGATGGCGTTGGGGGTCAGTGATGTTCGATGGACAGCTTGATGTACACGGTCGACAGGATCGTGAAGATGTAGGCCTGCAGGAAGGCAACGAAGACCTCGAAGCCGGTCATGACAAACATGGCGGCACCGGTCAGTGCGGAGGCCGCCGACAGGACGGAGAGTTCGTGCAGCAGAATCGCCGTGCCGAAGTAGGTCATGCCCAGCAGCAGGTGCCCGGAGATCATGTTGCACAGGAGTCGCAGCGTCAGTGTGACGGGGCGGACGATGAAGTTCGACAGGAATTCGATCGGCGTGATCAGCAGGTACATGGGCACAGGCAGGCCGGGCGGAAAAAGCTGGGAGGAGAAGAATCCGCCCACGCCCTGCTTGCCGATGCCCGCTCCGATGAAGGTCACGTAGGTGATGAGTGCGAAGACCATCGGCACGGCCACGACCGACGAGGCCGCGATGTTGATACCGGGAATAATGCCCGCGATATTCATCGAGAGCACACCGAAGAACAGGAATCCGATAAAGCCGGAGAACTTGCGCCCCGTCTTGGGGCCGAGCATGTCGAGCGCAACGTTGTCACGGATGTACCCGGCGATGGCCTCGACAGCCATCTGACCGCGGGTGGGCACGAGCTTCGGCTTACGCGCAACGGCCACCAGCACGAGGCACACGACCAGGCCCATGATGACGCGGGCCAGAGTCAGGCGGTTGAACTCGTAAAAGGTTCCCTCACCGAAGATTACCGAGGGAAAGAAGTCCTCCAGGGCGGGCTGATGAGGATGCTGGGTGAACGCCGGGTAGGCGGTCGCGCCAATGATGAGGAGCAGGATCGCGAGGCTCACCCAGTACCAGCGCGGCTTGGACGCGGAAGCGCGGCGAGCGGGCGCGTTATTGGACACGGAACGTGCCTCCTTCATCGGAACTCCATTGGTTGTGTTGCCTCACTAGCAACTCGTTTCATTCTATACAGATCGGCGCGCCCGCGGCGCGCGCAACAGTTAGTCGTTGTGAGGGTGTGGATCCACGTTTATCGTACGCCTACGGGCCATGACGATCATCTCAACGGTCGAGGACACAATGATGGCGATAATCGTTGCAATCGCAGCAATGCGCACGTCCATACCGAGCATGCGCGGAACGTACAGGCCCAGGGCAAGCAGTGCGATTTTCGCGACATATCCGCCGCTCACCCACGCGAGGAAGCGGGCGGGTGAGGCCAGGGCACGTGAGGTGAAGAACCACTGGGCACCGCAAATGACGGCGACCATGGCGAGGGCCAGAAGGTAACTCATGCTGCGTCCGTCCCGATCTCGTCCTTCGGAAATTCGCGAGTTGTGACTGTCACACCCACGGCGGCCGCAATAACCGCCCCTAAAGCGACCTTCCACCACGCGAAACCGAGCAGCCCCGCGGAGGGGAGACACACGATGGCGGTCCACATCCACAGGATTGCCACAACGCCGCGGTGGGAGTGCCCGGCAACGAGGAGGCGGTCATGGAAATGTGAACGGTCAGCGATGAATGGACTCTTTCCACGGCTCATCCGTCGCACGGAGGTGACGACGAGGTCGGCGACGGGCATGAAGATGACGGCCATCGGCAGGATGAGCGGCAGGGCCGAGACGATCACCTGCTGGCGCCCGAGCAGTGACGGGTCGATTTTGCCGGTGACGATGATGCCGGCGGCGGCCAAAACGAGGCCCATGGTCTCCGCTCCCCCACCCATCATGATCGAGGACGGGTGGAAGTTGAACCAGAGGAAGCCCGCGCATACTCCGACGAGAGCAATAACGATAAGGCTCGCGGTTGTCGCGTAGGAGGCAGACCCCATGAGGCGCGTGATGACATACGAGTAGATAAAGAAAGATCCGGCACCAATCGCAATCATGCCGGAGGCCAGGCCGTCGAGTCCATCGATGAAGTTGACGGCGTTCATGATGCCCACGATGAACAGGACGGAGATGAAAAGCCAGAGCCTTGAGGAACCCAGCGTGATACCGAAAATCGGGAAGGACGCGAGCTGGACGCCGCCGAAAGCCATGCCGCCTGCGATGAGGACTTGCCCGCCGAGCTTGGCCATCCAGTCGAGCTCGATGATGTCGTCGATGATGCCGAGGACGCACATGGCACCGGCACCAGCCATGACGGCCCACGGGACAGTGGTCGTAAACAGCGGTGCCATGTAGGGAATGCGCGAGGCGACGAGCATCGTGACGATGAGCGCGATGGTCATGGCGACGCCGCCCAGACGCGGGATCGGTGTCTTTTGAATGTCGCGCCCACGCACGGGCGGCAGGATATGAAAGCGCAGGCAGGCCCAGCGCACGGCTGGGGTCAGCAGGATCGTCAAGGCCATTGCCATGGCGGCGAGCAGCAGGTAAACCTTCACGAGTGGCGTCCCTCCGTTTCCCGAATGGGCATGTCGGCGACCGCGCTCAGGTCGGCGAGGCTGATGGTCCCCTGGCGGATGACGCGAGGGTCGCCGTGGGCGCAGTCGACGATAGACGAGGCCGTGGTCCCCCGGGTGGGGCCACCGTCGAGGTAGGCAGCGACGGAGGTGCCGAAGTAACCGATGGCCTGCTGGACCGACGTGGCGGGCGGGTGGCCGGTCAGGTTCGCGGAGGTCACGGCCATGGGACCGAAGTCGCGCAGAAGGGTCAGGAGCGCGTCCTGGTTCGGCATGCGCACGCCGATGGTGCCGCCAGTCTCCCCCAGGTCCCACCCGAGGTCGGGGCGGGCACGCAGGATGAGTGTGAGTCCGCCGGGCCAGAAGGCGCGCGCGAGGGTTCGCGCATAGTCGGGAACATCGACGCACAGGGAGTCGATGGCGTCGACCGAGGCGACGAGGACGGGCGGCGGCATCTGACGACCGCGTCCCTTGGCGGCCAGCACCGCGTTCACGGCATCGGGGTTGGAGGCGTCGCATCCGATCCCGTAGACGGTGTCCGTGGGAACGACGAGGACACGACCGCCGTTCAGTTCACGGATTGCGTGCGCTAGCGCGTCGGCCTCAAGGTTCGGTGTTGCGCTCAGGATCGTCTCAGTACTCATCGGTGCCATTGTGTCACGGATCGCGGTCGGGGTATCAGCGGGGCACGCGGGCGCGCAGGAAGCGCATACGACCGGCCAAGTCCGCCTCTGTCGCAGCGTCGACCATTCCGACGGAGGTCGCGTAAGCGCGCAACGCCTCGTCCTGGCTGGGCGAGTGCTCCATCAGAAGCAGGCCGCCCGGACGCAGAAGCGTGAGGGCACGGCGGATGATCCGCGCGGGAATATCCAGTCCGTCCTCGCTTCCCCCGTAGAGGGCCGAGTGCGGATCGGCGCTGGCCTCGGGCTGGGTGGGCATCTCGTCGGCCGGAACGTAGGGCGGGTTGGTGACGACCACGTCGACCAGACCGTTCAGGAAGTGGAGGGTCGCGGGGTTCGTTGCGTCGCCGCGTTCCAGGTGCACGCCGCGCGCGCCGATACGGTCGCGGTTATGGCAGGCCAAGGCGAAAGGATCCGGTTCCTTTTCGACGGCCCACACTTCGGTGCGCGCGGCCTCGGTGGCAACGGCCAGCGCGATCGCCCCGGAGCCGGTGCACAGGTCGACGACGCGCGCCTCGCCGCGGCTACCCACGACGGAGCGCGCCTCGTCAATGGCCAGGCCCGCCAGGACCTCTGTCTCCGGGCGCACGATGAACATGCCAGGCATTGCGGTCAGGACCAGCGAGCGGAAAAACATGCGTCCCGTGACGTGCTGGAGGGGAATACGCAAGGCTCTCTCTGCTACGCCGCCGCGCAGCTTCTCCGCCTGTTCGGGGTCGAGGACGGTGGGTAGATCCCACTGCGTGGTGACGTCGCACGCCCACTCGAGGAGCTCGCGCACGTCGGCGTCGACCGAGTCAACCCCGGCCTCGTCCAGGCGTGCGCGCGCCCACGCCCGGGCCTCGTGCAGTCCCCACTGACCCTCCACCTGCGCGCTCATGCGTTCGCGGCGGCGGCCAGGCGTTCGGCCTCATCGGCCTCCTGCAGGGAGGAAATGACGGCATCGAGCGCGCCCGACAGAACGGCATCGAGGTTGTGGGCCTTGAAGCCCGTACGGTGATCCGCGATGCGGTTCTCCGGGAAGTTGTAGGTGCGGATGCGCTCGGAGCGATCCACGGTGCGCACCTGGGACAGGCGCTGGGCCGAGGCCTCGGCCTCCTTCTTTGCGCGAGCCTCCGCAGCGAGGCGAGAGGCGAGGACGCGCAGGGCCGCTTCCTTGTTTTGCAGCTGGGACTTCTCGTTCTGCATCGACACGACGATGCCCGAGGGAAGGTGGGTGATACGCACGGCAGAGTCGGTCGTGTTGACGGACTGGCCGCCGGGGCCGCTCGAGCGGTAGACGTCGATGCGCAGGTCGTTAGGGTCGATGACGATCTCGTCGTCGTCCTCGATCTCCGGCATGACGAAGACACCGACGGCGCTCGTGTGGATACGTCCCTGGGATTCGGTAACGGGCACGCGCTGCACGCGGTGGACGCCGCCCTCGTATTTGAGGTGGGCCCACACGCCCTCGTCGGGGGCGGGTGTGCCCTTCGCACGGATCGCGAGCGTGATGTCCTTGAAGCCGCCGAGCTCCGTATGGGTCGCACTCAACTCAGTAACGCTCCAGCCGTGTGCCTCGGCGTAACGACCGTACATGCGCGCCAGGTCGGAGGCAAACAGCGCGGATTCTTCGCCGCCTTCACCGGCTTTGATTTCGAGGATGACGTCCATCGCATCCTCGGGGTCGCGGGGAGCCAGGATTTTGACGAGGGCCTCATGGGCCACTGCTTCCTCTTCTTCGAGGGCTGGAATCTCGTCAGCGAAGGATCGGTCTTCGGCAGCCAGTTCGCGGGCAGCCTCAAGGTCCCCCGCCGCCGTGCTCAGCCGATCAGCGGCGGCCTTGACGCGGCCAAGCTCAGCGTACCGGCGGCCGACGCGGCGCATCAGCTGGGGGTTCGTCAGTGTCTGTGGATCAGCCATCTGGGCCTCCACCTGCGCATATTCCTCCAACAGCGGGCCCAGTGCGCCCAGCTCATCCGTCGCCGCCACGATTCACCACATCCTTACGAGTCAAACGTTTGAAAAAGCGGCGGCGCCGCCAGCCTTCAGGCCGACGACACCGCCGTCGAGCTATCCGCTCACCCTCATCACTTCGAGGGGCGCACGCGCTTGCCGTAGCGAGCCTCGAACTTGGCGACGCGGCCGCCGGTGTCGAGGATCTTCTGCTTGCCCGTGTAGAACGGGTGGCAGGCCGAGCACACGTCCACGCGCATCTCGCCGGAGGTGAGCGTGGAACGGGTGTGGAACGAGTTGCCGCACGTGCAGGTCACGACGGTGTCCACGTATTCGGGGTGGATGCCCTTACGCATGGGATACTCCTGGATCGTTTGGTGCCCCGGGTCCGGACATGCAGCGTTCCTCGCATCTGACGGGGATTCGCCCTCCAGCGCGCGCAAGCGCCTGGGGCATGCCGGTGAACCGGTAAGCCGACATGTCATTATGGCACAGCAGCCCAACGCCTTCAACGATGGATGCCATCAGGTGAGCGTGAGATCGGCTATGGGGGTCGGCCTCTCCTCTGCTCAGAACGACGAGGATGAGCCTGAGCCGTGGAAGCCACCCGAGCTCGACGTGCCGTGCGAATGGGAGGACGAGAGGCTCACACGACTACGGTTGCGATAATCATTCGCGGTACCAAGGTTTGCCGGCGACGTCAGGTAGGTCTCGTATGAGGCGCTATATCTCGTGATTCCGTCATAGACGATGTAGCGGTTGAAGTACGCGGGCGGCACGTAGACCGGCGCGTTGTAGGCCATGAAACGCCCCGATGGGATAGCTGCGCTTCCACTCAGGTCGATGCCCGCGCAGTGCGCTGTCAGGCGAATCGTGACAGCGGGATTGTAGGAGTGCGACCAGCCGTCGACGGAGTACGTGCCTATGTAACGCAGATCGTAGTCCTTGAGTTTTTCTCCCTTGCCCGCCTGCCAGCGGGAGTAGCGCCTGCGTCCCATCCACGATGTGTCGGCCGCCAGCACGTTCTCGACGAACACCGCCAGGCGGAGCCTGGCCTCGTTCGCAATCCAGTCAAGGCACTCCAAGGCCTTGGCAGGTGTCACCTCTGCTCGCTCGATGCTGCCTTGCAGGTTCTTCACGGCCACGCGCTGCTCGTTCGTCCACGCGCTGAGGGTGGCATACAAGGTGATGACGTGCTGATAGTTTGTCCGGTCCGCAGCCGTGCGCGCGACCAGGTCCACCACGTCCAGGTCCTCGAAGACCGACCCCACCTCATTGGCCCACACGCTGCGCCAGTTCGGGGAAAGCGCGAAGAACTCACACGCTGCCTCCATCGCTGTGTCCGCGTCCGACAGGTCCTGAAAGGCTTGGGTGAGCGACCGCATCGTTGTCTGTTTCCCACGAGCCGAGGCGATGTGGGCACGCACCTTCTCGCGCTCCGCCCGCGCAGCCTGGTAGCGCGCGGTCAGGCCACGCTCATAACCCCCTTCGGCGAGGAGCGCAGCAAACGAACTCTCGACCCCGATGTGACGCTTTTCCATAGCGTTCCACTGTTCGGCGAGCGGCCTCGCGACCTCGTTTGGCCGACGGCGGGCTTTCCCACCGATCAAACAGACGACGATTCCGGCGGCCGTCGTCGTCCACGCGTAAAGGGGAGGCCACGGAACGATATTCCCCTGACGCTGAGTGTTCTCGCCCGGGATCAGCGCCGCAGCCTTGTTCACCGCGGCGACGATGCCTTCGCTCCAACGCCCATTGCGGAAGTCATCCTTCGCCGCATCCTGGACGTCCTTCTGAGCAGCCAGGGGAAGAACGACATCATCGCCGACATAGGTACCCACCATATGATCAGCGGGCGACACGACTAGGATTACATACCCATTCGCCCAGGTCGAGCCGCCCGCGCTCAGCCACTCCGGATGATTGGCGCGCGCGTAGGTGACCACCGCCTGATCCATGTCGTCGCCACTGAGGCTATCGGTCGACAGGACCACGAGGTGAACGGCGCGCGTGAAACGAACGTCCTCGAGGACGGCATTCAGGGGACGACCGCCGATGTCGCGAAAACTCCCCGTCTCGTCGTGGACCTCCACGACGGGCGTGACCGGGTTACTCTGCTTCGGTACCGCATGGACATTGACGTAGTAGGCAGTGCCCAACCACACGGGCGCGACGAGGAACAGGAGGAGACCGGCCACGAAGCACAGGACGCGCAACGATGTGGGTGGATGCTCTGCTTCCCTGTCAGCCCCGTTGAGTGTCATAGATATCATGGCTCCACTCTGGCATGAATGACGGTCGGTTGCTCGGTATCCCGCGTTCCTGCTGTCAAGCAGTCTGACGGGCGACGTACATGACTGCTGCGCCGCTCAGGCCGACGAGGAAGCGTCGCCGCTGCCGTCCACATCCTCAGTCAGGTATCGATCAAGATACATCGGCAGCAGATAGACGAACGAGCGACCAGCCGTCAGGACACCGGTCGCCGGGGCTGCCAGCCCGTTCAGGTCGACGCCTGCGGAGTTTGCAATCAGTCGGATCGTGGCTGCCGGATTGTACTCGACGTCAGTGTCTGCGTCCTCGCTCCAGTAGGCCCCGTCATACTCGGCGTTAGCCGCGGTCAGGCTGATTCCCGCGCCCTTCCACCGCGCGTAGCGTGCGCGTCCCTGAGACGAGGCATCGGTGGCGAGCGTCGCCTCGATGAGTTCGGCGATGCGCGTGCGCGCATCATTGGTGATTTGGTCGAGTTCTTCCAGCGCCTGTGCGGGAGTGATCTGCCCGCCCTCGAGGCGCTTCCCGAGGTCGTGTACGGCGTCTTTGTGATCACCCACACGCTCCCTGAAAGCCTCAATATCCGTCAGGATGTGCGGGTCCGTACCGATTGCTTCGAGGCTGTCTGCGACGTCATCGAGGACGTCCAAGTCTTCGAAGACCGGGCCGACCTCGTTGCTCCACACGTCGCGCCAGCCGGGCGCACACGCGAAGAAGTTGCGCGCAGCCATGATTGCGGCATCCGCGTCCGCCAGGTGATCAATGCCCGCAAGAACCTCATCACCGTCACCTCTTGACGTCTCGCTGAGCGATGCGAAGAAACCCGGCGACTGGTGCTCGGCGATTCGAGCGCCGACCCTGGCGCGTTCGGCTTGGGCGCGCTCGTAGCGCGCTGACAGACCGGCCTCGTAGTGCCCGGCACCGACGAGCGAGGAGAACACGCGCTCAACCTGCCCGTGCTGCCCCTCCAGGGCCACCCATTTGTCTGCGATCATCGTCATTTTCTGACGTCCCGAGCGCCGAAGATCCCAGCCGTGCCACAGCACGCCTATTCCGCACAGCACCATGACCCAGCCGGTCCAATTAGGCCATTCCACCGCGTCCCCCATCCCGTGACGGGCCTGGGTATAGATGGCGATTCCCAGCTGAAGAGGAGCCACGAGGACAAGAAAAAGCCCCAGCACGAGACGCAAACAACCACGCACGCCGCTCCACAACCGGCGCGAGGTTTCCCGCGTAGCCTGCTCATCGCTCTCGTTCGGTGTCGTGTCCGCCATGCCCCAACTCTGGCACACACCACAGCCGGTTGCCCGGTATTTACGCGCGCACCCGAGAAGAAAACGGGGCGAACGGCTCTCGCCACTCGCCCCGCGTTAACCCGCCGCTCACTCGGAGGGCGTCGTCTTCTGGATAAGCATGAGGAACTCAGCGTTCGACTGGGTTTCCTTGAGCTTGTCGAGGACCAGCTCGAGGCCCTGCTGCTGGTCGAGGGTGCCCAGGACGCGACGCAGCTTCCACATGATGCGCAGCTCCTCGGGCGCAAACAGCAGCTCCTCGCGGCGGGTACCCGACGCGTTGAGATCGATCGCCGGGAAGATGCGACGCTCGGCAAGCTGACGCGAGAGGCACAGTTCCATGTTGCCGGTGCCCTTGAACTCCTCGAAGATGACCTCGTCCATCTTCGACCCGGTCTCCACCAGCGCGGAGGCGATGATGGTCAGCGAGCCGCCCTCGGAGAGGTTGCGGGCCGCGCCGAAGAACTTCTTGGGCGGGTAGAGCGCGGACGCGTCGACGCCACCGGAGAGGATACGGCCCGAGGCGGGCGCAGCCAGGTTGTAGGCGCGAGACAGTCGCGTCAGCGAGTCGAGGAGAAGGACGACATCCTGGCCCAGCTCCACGAGGCGCTTGGCACGCTCGATTGCGAGTTCGGCAACGGTCGTGTGGTCCGATGCGGGACGGTCGAAGGTGGAGGCGATGACCTCGCCCTTAACGATCGAGCGCATGTCGGTGACTTCTTCGGGGCGCTCGTCCACCAGGACGACCATGAGGTGCACCTCGGGGTTGTTCAGCTCGATGGCCTTGGCCATCTGCTGGATGACCATGGTCTTACCGGCCTTGGGCGGCGAGACGATGAGGCCTCGCTGCCCCTTGCCGACGGGCGCGACAAGGTCGATGACGCGCGGCGTGTAGGCCTTCGGTGAGGTCTCCATGCGCAGCTGCTCGGAGGGGTAGACCGGCGTCAGCTTGCCGAATTCGCGACGCGCCTGCGCCTGCTCAATCGTCATGCCGTTCACGGAGTCGACGCGCACGAGGGCGTTGTACTTCTGGCGCTGACGCTCGCCCTCGCGGGGCAGGCGGACGGCACCGGCGACCGCGTCACCGGCGCGCAGGCCCCAGCGGCGCACGTTGCCGAGCGTCACGTAGACGTCGTTCGGGCCGGGCAGGTAGCCGGAGGTACGCACGAAGGCGTGGTTCTCCTGGATATCGAGGATGCCGGCAATCGGGGCGAGGTTGTCCTCGCCGCCGCGCGCAGGGCGCGCTTCGCGATTCTCACGGCCCTCACGATTCTCACGGTTGTCGCGATTCTCGCGCTCGCGACGGGAGCGACGTCCGCGTTCGCGGCGTCCACGCCGTCCCTCAGTGTCGTCGCCGTCGGGCAGCTCGATGTTCAGGACGGTCTCGACGACGGTCGTGTCGGGTTCCGGCGTGGATTCACTGCGTTCGGAAGCGGGCAGCGGCAGATCGAGGGTGACATGCGCGGGTTCGACGGCCCCCTGGCTCACCGCGCGACGGCGGCGTGAACGACGGAGCCCCTCGGCTGCGGGCATCTCAACGGCGGGCTTGTCGGCCAGGGGGACCTCGGGCTGCGCGGGAACGGCCGGGGTTTCAGACGACGAGGCAGGGGTCTCCTCTCGGGGAGCGGCTTCCTGCGTGGTCGGAGCGCTGGCGTCGTTGCTCAGGAGCTCGATCAGCTGGGGCTTGCGAAGCTGGGAAATGCCCTTGAGACCGCGGGACGCGGCCAGAGCTTTCAGCTCAGGCAGCTTCATCGCCGACAGCGACGCGGTCGTCATCTCGGCGGGGTTTTCGTTGCTCACGAAGTGGTCCTTACTGGAATGCGCCCAAGTCGGGCGAGGTGAATTGCTCAAGCACACGAAAAAGCTTGATGGAAGAAGATGCGCAATGAGGGCGCACCGCAATGATCGGAGTCGAGCATTCGACTCGGACCTGAAAAAAATATAGCAAGACCGCCAGCCAGCTGTCGATCAGACAGCAAAACTGACGGTGCTTGCGCAGAAACTCACAGATGAGAGGCTAGTTAGAACTCCACCTTCGCTAAAGATCCACGTGTGATCTGCACGCCGGAAGCGGCGACCGTGAGGGGGAGGACACGCCACCCGGAGTCCGCGGCATCGCTGCGGATCTGCGCACCAACGGGTTCCAACGAGATGACGGTGGGTCCGGCACCCGAGACCACGGCGGCGTACCCCGCACCGCGCAGCCAGTCGACGAGGGCCAGCGAGGGTTCCATGGCACCGCGGCGCTGCTCCTGGTGGAGGCGGTCGCACGTCGCTTCCATGAGCACCGCGTGCAGATCCGCTCCCCCGCTGGCCTGCGCATGACCGGACAGGATCGCAGCGAGCGCGCTCGCGCGGGCGACGTTGAAGCGCGCATCCGCGTGAGACACGTTCTCAGGCAGCGCAGCGCGGGCGGTGGCAGTACGCAGCTCGAAGTCGGGAATGAAAACGACGGGAGACACGCCCGTCGGCGGGTTCAGCCGAAGCGCACCCACCTCCTTCGTGTCCTCGTTCATCCAGGCGACGGTGGCCCCTCCATAGACGGCGGGCGCAACGTTGTCGGGGTGTCCCTCCAGTTCCGAGCCGATCTCGAGGATCTCCTGGCGCCCCAGCACGTCCGGGTCGCCGATGAGCGCACGGGCCAGCGTCAGGCCGGCGACGATTGCGCTCGCGGAGGAACCCAGGCCTCGCGAATGAGGAATACGGTTCATGCAGCGCATGCGCACCCCCACCTGGGGAGCGCCCGCATGGTCCAGGGCCAGGCGCAGGGCACGAACGACCAAGTTATCCTCACCGAGGTCGACGTTGCCGGCCCCCTCGCCTTCGACGACGACAGAGGTCGGCCCTGTCGTCGCGTGGATCGAGACCTCGTCCCACAGGTCGAGCGCGAGGCCCATGCAGTCGAAGCCGGGACCCAGGTTGGCGCTCGTCGCGGAAACCTTCACTGCGACAAAGTCATCGTGCACGCGCACCTCACTCCCCCTCAACGCGGATCGTGGAGGTCACCTCGCGCACAGCGTCGGACACGGCGAGCGCACGAGCGACGGCACGCAGGTCGGCCTCGCGGGCCTGGTGGCTGGTCACGACGATGACGCACGCACCGGGAACCTCGTCGTTGCGCTGGTGCACCGACTGGATCGAGACGCCGTGGCGGGCGAAAATACCGGCGACGTCGGAGAGCACGCCGAGACGGTCCTCGACCTGTAGGCGGATCTGGTAGCGCGTGTGGGTCGATCCCGGATCGAGGATCGGCAGATGGGCGTAGACGGATTCGCGCGGGGCGTGGCCTCCGAAGGCGCGGTGATGCGCAGCAGCCACGAGGTCGGACAGGACGGCCGAGGCCGTGGGAGCTCCGCCGGCACCCTGGCCGTAGAACATGAGGCGTCCGGCGTTCTCACCCTCGACCAGAATTGCGTTGAAGGCGCCGTCGACGGAAGCCAGCGGATGGTCGGATGGCACCTGGGCGGGGTGGACGCGCATGGCGACGCCTTCGCGGCCATCCTCACCGATGCGGCGCTCGGCGATGGCCAGGAGCTTGATGGTATGGCCGACACGAGCGGCCTCTTCCATGTCCTCCTTGGTGATATTGGAGATACCTTCGACCGCAACGTCGTCGATGCCGACGCGCGTGTGGAAGGCCAGCGAGGCCAGGATGGAGCACTTCGCTGCGGCATCCAGGCCCTCGACGTCTGCGGTCGGGTCGGCCTCAGCGAAGCCCAGGTCCTGCGCCTGCTTGAGGGCTTCCTCGTAGCTCAGGCCCTTGGAACTCATCGCGTCCAGGATGAAGTTCGTCGTGCCGTTGACAATGCCCATCACGGTGGTGACGCGGTCGCCGGCCAGCGACTCGCGCAGACCGTACACGACGGGGACCGCGCCGGCCACGGCGGCCTCGTAATAAAGGTCCGCGTCGTTGGAAGCGGCTGCCTCGTACAGTTCGGGACCGTGGGCGGCCAGCAGTGCCTTGTTGCCCGTCACGACCGAAATTCCCTGCGTGAGGGCGCGCAGTACGAACGTGCGCGCAGGCTCGATGCCACCGATCAACTCGACCACGAGGTCCATCCCGTCAATCGCCTCAGCAGGGTCCATCGTCAGCAGCTCGCGATCAATCGGCGAATCACGCGGAGCATCCACATTGCGGACGAGGACGCGACGAACCTCCATCTCAGTGCCGGAACGAGCCGCGAAATCCTCGCGGCTCGACTGCAGGATGCGAATGACCTGGCTACCGACAGTTCCAGCTCCAAGAACGCCAACTCCGAGGACCGGACGGGGTACAGACATAGGAATTTTCTCCTTCGTGAAACGGGCACTGACACCAGTGTATGTGGTCAAAGCCCCCACTTTCTTTACGGGGACCTTCGTCCTACAATTGAAGTGTAAGAGACTTAAGACCCACACCCCTGAGACACAGAACATAGGTCGATAGACGCAAGCGGTTGTCCCGCCTCATCGGTCGTAGGACAATAGACCCAAGCGCCGGAATCCGGCGCACTGACGGAGCTTTGCTCCCTACAACCGTCCCCACAGGGATACGGAAAGATCCGAGAAGAGGAAGAATGACGACAGCAGACCAGAAAGCCTGGGAAGGTTTTGTCAAGGGTAACTGGTGCGATGAAATCGACGTGCGTGACTTCATCCAGCTGAACTACACGCCGTACGAGGGCGATGCCTCGTTCCTGGCGGGTCCCACCGAAAAGACCATGCGGGTCTGGAACACCCTTGAGGAAAAGTACCTTTCCGAAGAACGCAAGGTGCGCATCCTCGACGTTGACACCGACACCCCGGCTGACATCGACGCTTTCAAGCCCGGTTACATTTGCGAGGACGACAACGTGATCGTCGGCCTGCAGACCGACGCCCCGCTCAAGCGCGCAATGATGCCGAACGGCGGCTGGCGTATGGTCGAGACCGCCATCCACGAGGCCGGCAAGGAATACAACCCCGAGGTGAAGAAGATCTTCACCCAGTACCGCAAGACCCACAACGACGCGGTCTTCGATATCTACACCCCGCGTATTCGCGCCGCTCGCTCCTCCCACATCATCACCGGCCTGCCGGATGCCTACGGCCGTGGTCGCATCATCGGCGACTACCGCCGCGTGGCCCTGTACGGCGTGGACCACCTGATCGCCGAGAAGCAGAAGGACAAGGATCGCTACGCCGACCAGCCCTTCTCCGAGCACTGGGCACGTTACCGCGAGGAGCACTCCGAGCAGATCAAGGCCCTCAAGAAGCTGAAGAACCTGGCTCAGTCCTACGGCTACGACATCTCCGGCCCCGCCACCAACGCGCACGAGGCCGTGCAGTGGACCTACTTCGGCTACCTGGCTTCCGTGAAGTCCCAGGACGGTGCCGCCATGTCGATCGGTCGACTCTCCGGCTTCTTCGACTGCTACTTCGAGCGCGATCTGAAGAACGGTACGCTGGATGAGTCCGGCGCGCAGGAGATCATCGACGCCCTCGTCATCAAGCTGCGCATCACCCGCTTCCTGCGCACCATCGCCTACGATCAGATCTTCTCCGGTGACCCCTACTGGGCCACCTGGTCGGACGCCGGCTTCGGCGACGACGGTCGTACGCTGGTCACCAAGACCTCCTTCCGTCTGCTCCAGACCCTGGTGAACCTCGGCCCGGCCCCCGAGCCGAACATCACCATCTTCTGGGACGAGAACCTGCCCCGTGGCTACAAGGAGTTCTGCGCTCGCATTTCGATTGAGACCTCCTCTATCCAGTACGAGTCCGATCCGCAGATCCGCGCCCACTGGGGCGACGACGCCGCCATCGCATGCTGCGTCTCCCCCATGCGCGTCGGCAAGCAGATGCAGTTCTTCGGCGCTCGCGTCAACGCCGCCAAGGCTCTCCTCTATGCCATCAACGGTGGCCGCGACGAGATGACCGGCAAGCAGGTCATGGAAGGCTACGAGCCCGTCCAGGGTGACGGCCCGCTCGACTTCGACGACGTGTGGAAGCGCTACGAGGAGATGCTGGACTGGGTCGTCGGCACCTACGTCGAGGCCCTCAACATCATCCACTACTGCCACGACCGCTACGCCTACGAGGCCATCGAGATGGCACTGCACGACGCCGAGATCGTGCGCACCATGGGCTGCGGTATCGCCGGTCTGTCCATCGTCGCCGACTCCCTGGCCGCGATCAAGTACGCGAAGGTCTACCCGATCCGCGACGAGACCGGCCTGGTCGTCGACTACCGCACCGAGGGCGACTTCCCGACCTACGGCAACGACGATGACCGCGCCGACAACATCGCCGCGACCGTCGTCCACACCGTCATGGACAAGATTCGCGCGATCCCCATGTACCGCGACGCGATCCCGACCCAGTCGGTCCTGACGATCACCTCGAACGTCGTCTACGGCAAGGCCACCGGTTCCTTCCCGTCGGGCCACGAGAAGGGCACCCCCTTCGCCCCCGGCGCGAACCCGGAGAACGGCATCGACACGCACGGCATGGTCGCCTCCATGCTGTCGGTCGGCAAGCTGGACTACAACGACGCGCTCGACGGCATCTCGCTGACGAACACGATCACCCCGCAGGGCTTGGGCCGCTCCAAGGAAGAGCAGATCCAGAACCTGGTCGGCATCCTCGACGCGGGCTTCGTCCCGGACGATTCCTGCGCCTACGACGGCACCAAGGGCTACTGATCCACCATTGGCGGGGGTCGATGTGCAACCTGCGTTGATCCCCGCCACCCACCATCGTGGGCGCACCGCAACCCGGTTCGCCCAGCCGGCACCGCCGGCGTCTCACAAGTAAGGAGAAATGTTATGGCAACCAAGACCTACGAAGAGCGTCTCGCTGACATGAAGGCCGCTCGCGAGGAGCGCGGCGACAAGGACGGCCTGTACCACGCGAACATCAACGTTCTCGAGGAGTCCACCCTGAAGGACGCCATGGAGCACCCCGAGAAGTACCCGAACCTGACCGTTCGCGTCTCCGGCTACGCCGTGAACTTCGTCAAGCTCACCCGTGAGCAGCAGCTGGACGTTCTGTCCCGCACCTTCCACCACTCGGCCTGATCGGTCGAATGTAGTGGGGCGTCGGGCGTACGCGCGACGCCCCACTACTCTGTATGCCGCTGTCGGCCAATCCCACCGACCTACCCCGGCCTCGTTCCTGCGTGAACACCGCGCCCCATCCCCTCGAAGAAGGAAACATGACGCAGACCCTCGCTATTCCGACTTTTCGCGAGCAGGACTTCCAAGCCCCCCAGTCCCGCACCGTCGGTGCGGGTGTTGAGGGCCTTGAGGAGATCACGGACCTGGAGCGTTCCGAACGCCTGCGACGCATGCGCGAGGGCACGCTCGGTTCGATCCATTCCTGGGAACTCGTGACAGCCGTTGACGGTCCCGGAACGCGCATGACCGTGTTCCTCAATGGTTGTCCCCTGCGCTGTCTGTACTGTCACAACCCCGACACGTTCCTTATGAAGGATGGCGCACCCGTGTCCGATACGGAACTGCTGTCCCGTATTGCGCGCTACCGCCGCATTTTCCGCACAACGAAGGGCGGAATCACGCTATCCGGCGGTGAAGTTCTCATGCAGCCCCATTTCGCCAAACGCATCCTCCTGGGTGCTAAGGAGATGGGCGTGCATACGTGCATCGACACCTCCGGTTACCTGGGCGCGAACTGCGATGACGAGATGCTTGATGCCATCGACCTCGTGCTCTTGGACGTGAAGAGCGGCGACCCCGAGACGTACAAGAAGGCAACGGGCCGCGATCTGGCTCCCACGATCACCTTCGGCGACCGCATCGCGGCACGCGGCGGTGACACCCGTATCTGGATCCGTTTTGTCTTGGTTCCGGGTCTGACGGACGACCCTGACAACATCCGCATGGTTGGCGAAATCGTCAGCCGCTGGAAGGACGTCATCGACCGCATTGAGGTTCTGCCTTTCCATCAGCTCGGCAAAGACAAGTGGCATTCGCTCGGCCTGGAGTACCAGTTGGAGGATGCGAAGGCCCCGACACCCGCAGCAACGGAGGACGTGCGCAACTACTTCCGTTCGTTGGGTTTCGAAGTCCACTGACCCACGCACGCATAGAAGGACCTCGGGAGGATTGAGCTAGGCTCGCTCCCCCGGGGTCCACGTGCATCCGCTTGACCCCCAGCCGCGCTCGGCCACATACGCGCGCGAGTCCTCACGGTAGGGCGTATCGAGGCGATCAACGTAGAGGGTTCCGCGCAGGTGGTCGTACTCGTGTTGGAAGATGCGAGCGAGCCATCCGCGAGCACTCGCCTGGACGGTGTTCCCGTCGGCGTCGTAGCCGCGTAGGATCACTCCGAGCGCGCGACGTAGCGGGTACTGGACACCGGGAACGGAGAGGCAGCCTTCGGACTCGTTCGTCATGTCGGGCTGCGTGGGTAGAATCGCGCCGACGCCATCGTTATCCCAGACGAGTTCGAGCGTCGGGTTGACGACGACGCCGCTCATTGCGGAGTTGTAGCTGCGGGCTGCTCCGTCGTTGAGTCCCAGGATGTCCTTGTAGCGCCGATCAAAGGCACCACCACCGCGATAGGACCAGACGAAAAGCTGGAGTCCGACGCCCACCTGCGGAGCGGCTAAGCCGACGCCGGGGGCTGCGTGCATCGTCTCGATCATGTCGGCCACCAGGTCGCGCAGGGTTGAGTCGAAGGATTCGACGGGGTCCGCGACCCGGTGGAGGATCGGCTCGCCCGTGATGTAGATCGGCAGGATGGTCATGCCCGCTCCCCCGTTTCCCCGAGGCTTATAACGCCAACGCTGGCGGCTTCGATGGCGCGCGGCACGCTCGGGTCGAGTGCCTTGATGACGCGGGCGGGGTTTCCGACGGCGACGGAGTTCGGGGGAATCGAGCGCGTGACGACCGCGCCCGCGCCGATGATTGAGTTTTCGCCGATGCTCACGCCGGGGCAGACGACGACGGAGCCGCCCAGCCACACGTTGTCCTCGAGGGTGATGGGCGCGGAGGATTCCCACTTGGCGCGACGAGGCCCGGGTTCGGTCGGGTGGATCGCCGTGTAGAGGGAGCAGTTCGGTCCGATGAGAACGTCAGCACCGATCACGATAGGAGCAACATCGAGGGCTGTGAGGCCGAAGTTGACCCAGGAGCCGTCCCCGATGGTGATGTTGTAGCCGTAATCGACGCGCAGGGGCGGGCGGATGTCAACGTCCTCCCCCACCTGTCCGAGGACCTGGGAGAGCAGGTAGCGAGCGATGTCTGGGTCGCTCGGGTGAGCCTGCTCGTAGAGGCCAAGGAGGCGAACGGCCCGCCTCGTGAGTGCTGAGAGTTCATCGTCCGCAACGTAGTAGTCGCCGTCGCGCATGCGTCGGGCGGGCGTGCGCCCATCGTCGTGGAATCGGGGGTCGTCGAAATTGGTTCCCGGGGAGATGGTCATGCGACCAGGGTAGTCGAGGCCCTCTCCAGTCGCGGCGCGCGGCGCGCGTCCAAGTGGCCCAGGAGTGCGTGCAGCTGGGAGATGTCGGCTGCGGGGTCTTCGGGGTGCCACTGCACGCCGATAATGGGGGCATCGATCGACTCGATGGCCTCGATCGTTCCGTCGGGAGCGTAAGCGCTGACTTGAAGGCCTTCGGCGAGGCGTGCGACGCGCTGGTGGTGCGCCGACGAAATGACCAGCTCTGAGTCAGTGAGGACGGGAGTAAGGGCACGCTCAAGGTGGCTGTCGGTCTCGACACGCACGCTGTGGCGAATGAAGCGGTGATCGGAGAGGATCGTGGGGTTCGTGTGGGTGCCGTCCGCACCGTCGATATGCTGTTCGAGGGTGCCGCCGAACGCGGTGTTGATGATCTGCATACCGCGGCAGATGCCCAGCAGCGGTGTGCCGGTGCGGGCGGCGTAGTCGACGAGAGCGAGCTGTCCCTGGTCGGCGCGGTACCAGTGGCGACCCTCGCGGTTGTAGCCCTGCGAACCGCCGTAGTTGAGCGGATGGACGTCCTCGCCGCCCATGATGATGATCGCGTCGGCGGCCTGTGCACGTAGCGCTGCCCCCTCGGCTCCGTCCTCCTGCGCGTACTCGCGAATGACGTTCCAGGTCGGCAGAGCTGCCTGGAGAAGACGATCCCACAGGCGCATGCAGATGTTGTTGTATGCCTCGTCCCCCGGCCGTGCCGGCAGGACGTTGGAAATCAACAACGTCGGCTTCGTGTGGTTCGTCATGGCCTCTATCATGGCAGGCGACGGGTCGGCGCGCGCGTTGCGTTCACAAAATGGCGTTTTGTGACAGCGCGCGTCCACGTCGTAGGCACTGCGAAAAGTGCGCGTTTCTCGCGTGAAATCAACGGACGAGGCCGGGGTAGGCCACGCGATCACGCGTCCACGCCCCGGCCTCGTCCCACGAAACGAACGCTCAGGCGAGCGCGCCCATCGGATCCCACGCGGGCAGATGCAGGGGTTCCTCCGTGATGACGGCGCGCAGATCGGCGGGCAGGTCGTCCACGTGCACGGCCACCTCGAAGACGTTGGCGTCGAACCAGGCGGCGTCCATCGTGAAGAAGCCCTTGTCGCCGTGGTCCTCGCCCCAGGAGTTCTCCACGCGGAAGCGGCGGCCCTCCCCGACCTCGTCAATGTCGACGCCGGTGAAGAGCATCGCGTGGTTCATCGCGGACTCGCCGGTGTTGACACGCTGTTCCTTGGAGGTGGAGAAGTCCACGCCGAACATGTTGTCGAAGTCGTAGAGCCCCTCAACGAACAGGCCGGAGGTGCGATCAGACTGCTGGCTGCAGTCGGCACCGAACCAGACGGCCCGGCCCGAGGCGAGGATGGAAGCCGTGATCTGACGGATCTGCTCGACGGGGGTGTTCACGTACAGGATCGGGCGACCGCCGACGACATTGCCCATGTGGTCGACGGTCAGGGTGTGGCCCTTGGGGTGCTCGGCACGCGGGTCGTCGACGAGGCACACGTACTGCGTGAGGTCCACGTCCACGTAGCGGGAGTAGAACTCGCGCGGGGTAAGGACGCCATCGCGGTGGAACTCGCCCGAATCGTCACGCCACTCCCACTCGAAGGAGGCCGGGGGCTCGCCCAGGCAGATGACGAGGATGCGCCACACGTCGGCCAGCGCAGCTTCCTTGACCTCGTTGATCTCTTCCTCGGAGGCTCCGTCTGCGACGAGGGCACGAAGCTCCAGGGCGGTGCGGCGCAGGACGACCTTCAGGCGGTTGTTCATCGGGGCGGTGTGGCCCGAGGATTCTGTCTCGGGCATCGCGGTCTTGGGGACGAGGCCGTGCTTGAGGTACAGGGATACAGCCATGTCCCACTGGCCGCCGTCGGAGAGAACGTCGCCGAGGAGGAACTGCAGGAGTCGGCCGTCCAGATCTTCGGTCGCGGCCGTAGCAATGATGTCGGTCAGGAAGAAGTTAGCGCGCTCGAACTTGTCCCAGAAGAGGACGTAGTTCTGCGAGAACTCGAAGTCCTTGAGGCCCAGATGCGTGCGGGTTGTCGAGCGCAGGAGGTTCAGAGAGGAGAAGAGCCAGCAGCGGCCGGACTTCTTTTGGGAGGTGACCTTCCAGTCGTCCACCTTGTGAGAAACAACCGTGGGGGTGGCGACGACCTTCGCGCGGTCGAAGGCGACGGATTCGACGCCGGCGTGGGAAACGGCGTTGCGCGCCACCGTGCGGGCGCTGTCCGAGTATGCCTGAAGGCGGTCAATCAGCTCGTCGGTGATCTCGTGAGCCATAAGTCTGGGCATCCTTTCTATCGAGAGTCATTCTCTATAAGAATACGCCTGGCGCGTGATGCGAACGACTCGACTCCGTTTAGAATGAATGTGTTTCATGTTCAGTGAACGCACAGGAGCATTCATGGTTACGGTAGGCGCATCGGGGCGCGAAGTGAGTCTCACGGCCGGAGACTATCGGGCGCGGATTGTCACGGTCGGCGCGGGCCTGGCCGGCTTGACGTATCGGGGCCACGAGCTGATCATTCCCCACAGCGTGGACGAGTGTCCCCCCGCCTACCTGGGCAAGGTGCTCATGCCCTGGCCGAATCGCATCGCCGAAGGCACCTATTCGTGGGAAGGAACCTCCTACGACCTGCCCGTCAACGAGCACGCTTTCGGCACGTCTCTGCACGGCTTTGTGGCCTTCCAAGAGTGGGAAATCGCCGAGGCCGACACCTCCTCGGTGCTCCTGCGCACTCTCATCCCGGCGCGCTACTCCTACCCGTGGACGCTCGTTGCGTCCGCTCGCTACAGCCTGGATCCGGAGCGCGGCCTCGCCGTCGAACTGTCGGCAACGAACATCGGCGAGGGCACCGCCCCCTACGGCGTCGGATTCCATCCCTACATGGCTGTCGACGGTGTACGGGTGGATGATCTGGAGCTTGAGAATCCCGCGTCGATTATCTACAAGGCCGACGCCTCCATGATCCCGGTCGCCCCCCACGACGTCGCTTCCTTCGGCCTTGACTTCCGCTCCCACGCCCTCATCGGCGCTTCCCTACTGGACCACGCGTTCGGTGGTCTGCCGGAGGGCACCTGGACTGTCACGCTGCGTGACCCCGCCTCCGGCGTCGGCGTATCGCTGTCCTCGGATGCTCCCTGGCTGCAGGTCTACTCGGCGGACAACATCGGCCGCGTGGGCGTTGCCGTCGAGCCGATGAGCTGTCCACCCAACGCCTTCAACTCAGGCACGGACGTGGTTGCCCTGGCGCGTGGCGACAGCTACACGCTGCGCGCACGCATCGCGGGCACCGTCACCGCCTAGTAGGCTCCGGCGGCAGCGCGAATCAGCGTCAGGGCGACTGCGCCAGCCGTGGAGGAACGCAGGACATTGGCCCCCAAGCCGACTGTTCGAGCTCCGGCGTCCACCAGCTGAGCGGTCTCCTCCGGACCGATTCCTCCCTCGGGGCCGACAATCAGGGCAACGCGCGCGGGCAGGGACCCATCCGTAGCGTCCCCCTGCACCCGTGCAAGGGCAGCTCCCAGGGACTGCGTGGCCTCTTCGTGACAGACGAAGGCCACCCCGGCCTCGTCCGTGAGGGCGCGCACCCAAGAGGCCAGCTCACGACTGTCCGTCACCGCCTCAACGACGGGCACGTACGCGCGGCGTGACTGCTTAGCGGCTGCCCGCACGACGCCCTCCCATTTGGCGCGGCCCTTCTCGGCTTTCGGTCCCCTCCACTGGACAATCGCGCGCTGCGAGGCCCACGGGATGACCCGATCAATACCGATCTCGGTGCAGATTTCCACGGCGGCCTCGTCGCGTCCGCCCTTGGCCAGGGCTTGGACGAGGATGATCTCGGGGCGCGGACTCTCTTCCTGAACAACCTCACGCACCACGAGGGACAGCGAAGACTTGTCAGCCCCCACAACCTCGCAGGTCAGGCGCAACCCGCGCCCGTCGGCGACGTCCACCCACTCCCCTGCGCTGATGCGGCGCACGGAAGCAGCGTGACGACCCTCGCTGCCCCCGAGCGTCGCACGCTCCCCCACCGCCAGCGACGAGGGAACGCAGGAGAGGTCCTCAGCGAGAAAAACGGGCCGTGTCATCGCGCATCAGCCCATAAAAGTGTCGCGCAGCTTGTCGAAGAACGTCGGCTGCTGGCGGTAGGGCTCCACGCGGACCTCACCGCGCACCTTCGCGAGTTTTTCCAGCAGTTCGCGCGACTGATCGTCAAGCTTCTTCGGGATTTCGATATCCACGTGCACGTGCATGGCACCACGGCCCGAGCGCTGCAGGTGGCCGACCCCCAGACCCTCCAAGACGATATCGTCGTTGGGCTGCGTCCCCGGGTCGATCGTAACGTTCTTCTTCCCATCCAGGGTGTCGAGTTCGAACTCGGTACCTAGGGCGGCAGTCGTCATCGGGATCGTGATCCACGTGTGCAGGTCGTCTCCGCGGCGATCAAACACGGGGTGCTTCTTTTCGCGGATGGACAGGTACAGGTCTCCGTTGGGGCCGCCGCCCGTACCGACCTCGGCCTCGCCGCTCACGCGGATCTGGGTACCTTCGCTGGCACCGGCCGGAATGTTGATGCTCAGAGTGCGGCGCGTCGGAACACGACCCGTGCCGTTGCACTCGGTGCAGGGACTGGGGATCGTCGTGCCGAAACCCTGACACGTAGGGCACGGTGCCTGCGTCTGCATGCGGCCAAACAGGGAGTTCTGGATCTGCGTGACGAAGCCGGATCCCTGGCACATCGTGCAGGTCTCGGAAGAGGTACCCGGCTGGCACATCGAGCCGTGGCAGGTGTCGCACAGAACGTGCGTCTTGAAGGACACTTCCTTTGCTGCACCGAACGCGGCGTCCTCGAGGGTGATGTCCACACTCACCTGCTGGTCCTTGCCTCGGCGCACGCGCGAGGCCGGGCCGCGTGAGGAGGCACCGAATCCGCTGGCGAACACGGCCTCGAAGATGTCGGAGAAACCGGTGAAGGGCGCGCCCGCGCCAGCTCCACCACCGCGCAGGGCGTCGGGGCCGCCGATGTCGTACATCTGACGCTTCTCAGGGTTCGAGAGCGTTTCGTAGGCGACCGACAGCTCCTTGAAGGCTTCCTCCGAGTCCGCACCCGCGTAGTCCGGGTGGAGCTTACGCGCGAGCTTGCGGTACGCCTTCTTGATCTCGTCCTGGCTGGCGTCTCGGGAGACGCCGAGGACCTCGTAATAGTCTCTCACGCTTCCTGTTCCTTCCCGCGGGGGCGCTTATTCGTCGTCTGATCGGTCATGGACTGCATGGTCAGTTGGTATTCTCCTGGGCCAGGTACCTGGACAAGTAGGCGGCGACGGCTCGCACGGAACTCATGGTGCGCGCGTAGTCCATCCGCATGGGGCCGACGATTCCCAGGTGCGCGCTTCCTCCACTCTCGTCCGCCCCGGCACGGTAGGTTCCCGTGACCACGGCGGCCTCAGCCAGGGCATCATGGGGGTTTTCCGCGCCGATACTCACGTGCAGGTCTTCGCTGGGGTCGGCCTCGGAAAAGAGACGCATGAGGACGACCTGCTCTTCGAGGGCGTCCAGGACGGGGGCAATGTCGCGGAAGTCGAGTGCTCCGCGCGCCAGGTTGGCGGCGCCAGCGACGACGATCTTCGCCTCACTGGCTCCGGAGAGCACATCGGTGAGTGCCGCGCCAACCGCATCAACCGCACCGCTCAGCTCAGGCCGACACGAGGCCGTGGCCGCCTCCGCGCACGAGCGCACAGTTTGTGAGGTGGCGGCTTCACAGTGAACCCGCAGGTGGTCGCGCACCTGGACGACCTGGGCATCGTCAAGGGGGGTATCGAGAGTGAGGGTCCGCTCCCCTACCTCTCCATCGGTCGTGATCGCGACGATGAGGACGCGGCCCGGAGCGATACCGAGAACCTCGAGGTGCTTGAGGGTACGCACGCGCGAACCCGGGTATTGCACGAGGGCCACCTGATGGGTGACCTGCGCGAGCAGTCGAACGGAGCGTTCCACGACGTCATCGATATCGACGGACTCGGAGAGAAACGTTTCCAGAGCCTGGCGTTCCGGGGCACTCATGGGCTTGAGCTGGGCGAGGCGGTCAACGAAAACGCGGTAGCCGCGGTCGGTCGGGACTCGCCCGGCAGAGGTGTGGGGCTGGTAGATGAGTCCGGCTTCCTCCAGGACCGCCATGTCGTTGCGGATCGTCGCGGATGAGACACCCAGACCTCCCGCAGCGATGGCTTTTGAGCCGACAGGTTCGCGAGTGGCCACGTACTGGGTGACGATGGCTCGCAGGACGTCAAGCCTGCGATTTTGCGCGCTATTGCGTGCCATCTCACTCCCTTCGCCCTGGCACTCTCTTTTTCTGAGTGCCAATGCTACTCCCCGCGCCCAAGCCGAGGCGACCCGTGCGCTGCCGGATATGTGCGCTCATTGCGAACCTCACGGCCACGGTCCGCCTCACTGCGCCCAGGGCACCGTCACGAAGTCGATGAGTTCTTCGACGCGCCCCAGCAGCGCGGGTTCTAGGTCGCGATACGTGCGCACAGTAGAGAGGATGCTCTGCCTGCCCATGGCGATGTCACGCTGGTCGGCGTGCGGCCAACCGAGGGCGTCAAGGGTCCCATGCTTGATATCGATACCACGTGGAACGTCAGGCCAGCGTTCAAGGCCGACGCGAGCGGGTTTCACGGCCTGCCAGATGTCAACGAAGGGGTGTCCGAGGACGAGAACCGCGCCCAGCCACCTGCGCGAGACGGCCTCGGCGATACGCGATTCCTTCGACCCCGGAACCATGTGGTCAACGAGGATGCCCGCGCGCGCTGTGTCCGCAGGACCGAAGACCTCCAGGACCGCCTCGAGGTTGTCGACGCCCTCGAGGAGCTGGACCGCGATGCCTGCCTCTGCCAGGTCCTCTCCCCACACATGCTGCACGAGTTCGGCATCGTGGCGTCCCTCCACCCAGATACGCGAACGCTTGGCAACCTTCGGGCCGCTCGATGTGGGGGCAAACGAACCGGAGTTCGTGATACGCCGCCCCGTCGCGCTGACCTGCACAGTCGACGAGGCCTTGGCGGCCTTGGGTCGTGGAGGCAGCGCCTCGATGGGACGCCCCTCCAGCCAAAAGCCGGGACCCAGCGGGAAGGACCGACGCACTCCGTGCCGATCCTCGAGTTCGACGAGGTGAACACCGCCGGACTTTTCGACGCGCGTGACAGCTCCCACCCAGCCGGAGGACACGTCCTCAAGGACCATGCCGATCTCGACGTGTACGGCCACCGAACGCGGGCGACGGGCACCGGGACCGTCTCGATGCGGGTCGTGGGCGAAGATATCACGCCCGTAGGGATCTGCTGTGCTCACCCGGGATACTCTAAGTGGCGTCACCCGAACGTCTGGAGCGCCACGCGGACGAACAGCGCCACCAGCGCAGCCAGAATCCAGGAGGAGATCGAGCCGATCAGGAACTCCTCGGCCTTTTCACCCGTGGAATCCTGCGAGATCTCAGGGAATCGAATGACGCCCTTAGCCGCGACGACCGCGCCGATAGCGACGTCCGCACCGGCACCCACCAAGACGATGACAAGCAGGCGTTCAAGGGGACCAATCCAGCGTCCTCCACGCAAGGCAGGCCCCTCTTCTTCAGCTATTGCCACGTCAGTATCGGCACCCGACGAGGAAGCGAGGCGCAACGAGTCCTCGTCATCCTCAACCTGCGCGCCGTCGCCCTCTGGCGCAGCTACTCGCGCGCTCCCGCCATCGAGCTGGTCGGTATCGGCGGGCATCGGAGGCAGGACAGGAGCGTTAATCCACCCCGGAACGGGGTCCGTCGCTCGGCCTCGGGCACACATGAGGATCGCGGTGATGAGATGGTTGGCGGGCCCCAATGCCATAAAAGTAATGGCAATAATGAGGTCAAGTGGCCGCACATCAAGCAAGGACAACGCGGGATACTGCCCCGGTTCCACGATTATCAGAGCTACGAAGCCGATGGTGGCCAGCGCCCACCTAGTGAGCACGCCGCGAGCGGACCCGTCCACCAGGTCCCATCCGAACCAGACAAAGGCGAGCACGGTACCCGTCACGTTCGCAAACGTACTCACCCCAAGAACGAGCCACGAATAGAGCACGACCCCAATGATGAGCGTGACAAACAGTACGAGGCGACGCGACCACCGCCTCGGATCGGACGTCAGTAGGACTGTTAGCTCCGAGGCAGCGATGCCAAGAAGAAGAGTTTCATGCACGAGTGGCCTCCGCAATGAGAAGAGAGGACTGGATGAGCCCCGCCCCCGTGCCCCGCGCGAAGTCTGAAATTGCCTGTTGCGAGAGCTTTTCGACGCGCGCAATCTCCACCTGCGTCTTACCGAGCAGGAGCGAGGCGGTGATACGACGGTGGCGAGCAGAGAGTTTGAGGATCGCATGGTCACGCAGGCTCAGCAGCGCATTGACCACGGTCTGGCAGCTTGACGACACGTAGGTTTCCACGGAGGCATGAGCTACAAACCACGTGCGAATAAAGGGGTTGGAGGAATCCTGGACATCGTGCGCGCGATTGATAGCCGCACGCGCAGCCCACCACGCCGACCCGTCCTGGAGGGATGTTCCTTCACCCGCGCGAGGACGCGCCGGTGCCTGACGATGGACACCGGAAGAGAACTCTTCGATACGACCCGCACCAATGCCAAAACGTAGCTGAAGCTGAGGAGGCAGCAGAAGCTGAGTACGCAACGTTAAGAGCAAGGCGTCTTCAAGGGAGTAGGCGACAGCCTGAAATTCGTCACCCACCGTCGGGTAGGGGGCTTCCAGGAGACCAAGCCCCTCAGCAGCCCTCTCAAGAGCAGCTTCAAAGATTCTCTGAGCCTCTGCACGATTGGTCAACGTACGAGAGCCCACGATGTCAGCAATGACAGCGTACCGCAGAGTCACAGTCCCACACTTTTCCTTGTATACCGCTCTCTACAAGTCCGATTATGGAGAAGTCTTGTAGACAGCTCGGCTTCACATGACAACTCTAGGGGACCATACTTCAACCACGATGTCAACATTATTGCGACGTAATCGGAGCTTGTCACACCCTATACAAGCACAAACTGACAAATGGTGGGTATTTGTTGACATAATTTGTCTTGTATTCGCCTAAATACAAGTCAGTTAATTATTTGTCTGAACAATTTTGAATATTTGCCAAAATGTTGAAATCCGCGTCATTGCAGCCTGTCAGGATCAATATCCCATCAATTCGCGCGTCACATAGTCAGCCAACAGCCGGCCACGCAGTGTCAAAACCGCACGCCCACCCAGCGCCGCGACACCGTCGATCAGTCCATCCGCGATGAGCGCGGTGACGCGACCACTCGCACACTCGTCGACGATGCTCCCAGACACGGCCTCGTCGCCCCGACCAACCCCCGCAAGTCCATCAAGCGCCACGCCTTCGGACGTACGCAACCCCAGCATGACACGTTCAAGTTCGCGCTCCTGCGCGCCCAGGACCTCCCCCGCTGCCGCGGGCGAGGCACCCGCGCGCAGGCGTCCGGCATACGCTCCCGGGTTCTTGACGTTCCACCAGCGCGCACGCCCCACGTGAGAATGGGCACCCGGCCCAAAACCCCACCAGTCCCAGTCGCGCCAGTACGCCAGGTTGTGCGCGGAGGCGTGTTCAAAACTCGTGGACGGCTGCCCGGAGGCTAAGTCGGCCTCGGTCGCGCGCGCGAAGTTGGAGATCTCATACCAGACGTATCCGGCCTCGGCAAGCAGCGCGTCTGCCAGCTCATACTTGGTGGCCTCATCGTCCGGGTCTGGCGTGGGCAGCTCGCCGCGCGCAACCTGCGCGCCCATCTTCGTCCCC
Organism: Actinomyces sp. ICM47; assembly: GCF_905369875.1. Classification (NCBI taxonomy): domain Bacteria; kingdom Bacillati; phylum Actinomycetota; class Actinomycetes; order Actinomycetales; family Actinomycetaceae; genus Actinomyces; species Actinomyces sp. ICM47. The sequence continues at coordinate 12,562 of NZ_CAJPJE010000008.1, read as the reverse complement.
TCCTCGACGACGAGAGCGTAGGCGCTAATGTGATCGGATTCGTAGGACAGAGCGGCACGCAAGGACGCCTCCCAGTCCGCAAGGCTCTCACCGGGCGTCCCATAGATGAGATCGACGGACGTCGATAGACCTGCTTCCTTCGCCCACTGAACAACGAGGGGCACACGCTCGGGCGTGTGAGTACGGTCTAAGGTCGCCAGGATCTCCGGCACGGCGGACTGCATGCCAAAGGACACTCGCGTGAAACCGGCGTCAGCCAATGCGTGCAGATCCTCACGCGTCACGGTGTCTGGGTTAGCTTCGAGCGTCACCTCAGCGCCGGACGCAATCCCTATGCGCTCACGCAGGCCCGCCAGAATGTCGATCAGCTCGGTCGCATCCAGCATCGTCGGTGTACCACCGCCGAAAAACACCGTCCGCGCGCGGCGCGCAGGCAGGCCGACCTCCTCCATGACACGCACCGCCAGATCCGCCTCAGCCAGGACAGATGGCGCATAATCGCCTATCTGCGCGCCCGGCCCGAAACCCACCGTGTACGTATTGAAGTCACAGTACCCGCAGCGCACGCGACAAAAAGGCACGTGCACGTACAGGGACAGCGGGCGACCACAATCAGCCTCGACGAGGCCGGGGTCAAGCGCTCCGTCAGCTGGCCACCGCGTTCCGTCAGGCTGGGCGGGACTCATGAATGTCCGTCAACCACGAGGGCGGCGAACGCCGACAATGTCATGAGCGTGGCGGCCCGCATCGATGCCTCGCGTCTCAAAGTGCGTGACGACTCGGCCTTCGAAACGCGGCGCAAATCCGCCACGCTCCGGCTGCGGATCCTCCGGGTCCGGACGCTCACCCGCATGCGGGTTCTCAAATAGTTCGCAGGCCTCAATGACGTCGCGCATCTGCCAGGCATAGTCATCCCAGTCGGTGGCCAGACGCCACACGCCGCCATCGCGCAGGAGACGTCCGATCTCAAGTGCGAAGTTGTCGGAGACCAGGCGACGCTTGCGGTGCCGGGCCTTGCGCCACGGGTCCGGGAAGAAGGTCCAGACCTCGTCGAGGGACGCGTCCCCAAGCATGATCGGGAGTGCCTGGGCGGCATCGGCCTCGATGACGCGGATGTTGTCCACCTCGGCCTCGACAGCCTTAGAGATCAGTTTCGCGATGCCGGGAACCCACACTTCGAGGGCCAGGAAGTTGCGCTCAGGGTGGGCGGCGGCCGCAGCGACGATCTGCTCGCCCGTGCCTGAGCCAATCTCAAGCGTCACGGGAGCGCTGCGTCCAAACAGCTCGGCCAGATCAAGCGTAAAGTCCTGCGCGACCGTCGTGTATCCGACTCCGCGACGCGGCTCAACCACGTAGCGGTGCGCATGCGCCTCCCACGTGCGCGCCAGGTTCGACGGCAGCTCGCGAGTACGCCGCGTGAAAGACTTCGTGCGGCTCAAGAACACCGTGCCCTCTGGAGCCTCGCCCGGACGTCGGCCCGCGGCCTGCTCACCTTGAGCGCGGGCCTCCACGGCCTCGTTCACCTGATTCGCGCTCACTTCTTACCCGTCGGAACGTCGGAGGTCAGGGCAGCAATGAAGGCCTCCTGCGGCACGTCGACGCGACCGATGGACTTCATGCGCTTCTTGCCTTCCTTCTGCTTCTCGAGCAGCTTGCGCTTACGGCTAATGTCGCCGCCGTAGCACTTGGCCAGCATGTCCTTACGCAGGGCCTTGATGGTCTCGCGGGCGATGACGCGCGCGCCGACCGCGGCCTGGACCGGAATCTCAAACTGCTGGCGGGGAATGAGTTCCTTCAGGCGCTTCGTCATACGCTGGCCGTAGTTGTAGGCACCGTCGCGGTGCACGATCGCGCTGAACGCGTCCACGCGGTCACCGTTCAGCAGGATGTCGACCTTAACGAGGTCAGCACTTTGCTCACCGCTCTCCTGATAATCCAAGGAGGCGTAACCGCGCGTGCGAGACTTGAGCTGGTCGAAGAAGTCGAAGACGATCTCGGCCAGGGGCAGCTGGTAGTGCAGCTCGACACGGTCCTCGCTCAGGTAATCCATCCCCCGCATCGAGCCACGCCGATCCTGGCACAGCTCCATGATCGTGCCCGTAAACTCCGTGGGAGTCAGGATCGTCGCGTTGACGACGGGTTCGCGCACCTCGGAGATCTTGCCCTCGGGGAACTCGCTCGGGTTGTCGACGCGCACCTCGGTGCCGTCTTCGGTGATGACGCGGTAGACGACGTTCGGGGCGGTCGCGATGAGGTCCAGGTTGAACTCGCGCTCAAGCCGCTCTCGAATGATCTCCAGGTGCAGCAATCCCAGGAAGCCGCAGCGGAATCCAAAGCCCAGAGCCGCCGAGGACTCCGGCTCGAAAGTAAGCGCCGCGTCGTTGAGCTGAAGGCGTTCCAGCGCGTCACGCAGATCCGGGAAGTCCGAGCCATCGACCGGGTAGATGCCGGAAAAGACCATCGGGTTCGGGTCGCGGTATCCGGCGAGGGCCTCGGTCGCGCCGCGCACCTGGCTGGTGACGGTGTCGCCGACGCGGGACTGACGCACATCCTTCACACCCGTGATCAGGTAGCCAACCTCGCCGGCGCCGATGCCCTCTTCCGGCTTCGGCTCGGGCGAGATGACGCCCAGCTCCAGGAGCTCGTGGGTGGCACCCGTCGACATCATGCGCACGCGCTGACGGGTCGACAGCACGCCGTCGACGACACGCACGTAGGTGACGACCCCACGGTACGTGTCATACACGGAGTCGAAGATCATCGCGCGCGTCGGGGCATCGGGATCACCCTCGGGAGCGGGGATTACCTCGACAATACGGTCGAGAAGTGCTTCGACGCCCTCACCGGTCTTGCCGGACACCTTGAGTACCTCATCCTCATCGCAGCCGATGAGCTGGGCAACCTCATGCGCATACTTCTCGGGCTGGGCACCCGGCAAATCGATCTTGTTCAGGACCGGGATAATCGCCAGGTCATTCTCGAGAGCCAGGTACAGGTTCGCGAGCGTTTGAGCCTCGATGCCCTGCGCGGCGTCGATGAGCAGGACCGCGCCCTCGCATGCCGCCAGGGAGCGGGACACCTCGTAGGTGAAGTCCACGTGCCCGGGCGTGTCAATCATGTTGAGCGCGTATGGGGTGTCCTTGTGCGCCCACGGCATGCGCACGGCTTGGCTCTTGATCGTGATGCCACGCTCGCGCTCGATGTCCATGCGATCCAGGTACTGGTCGCGCATCTCGCGAGCCTCGACGACGCCAGTCAGCTGGAGCATGCGGTCCGCGAGCGTCGACTTCCCATGATCGATGTGGGCGATGATGCAGAAGTTACGGATCTGCGCCTGCGGGGTGTGGGACGGGCAGATCTGCGCCTGCTGCGCGGGCGTGGGGATGGGCACGTGTACCTCCGTGAAGTCGTTAACCTCTTTATCGTCCCATTGTCGTAGGCCTTTGTGCCAGTTCAGGGGCGGGAAGTCGCGCACACTCGCCCAGGCTCACACCCGCGCCCAAGCGCTACTGAAAGTCCTGCGGGCTGATGCCGGCCTCGGCGAGCAGCTCCACTGCCTCGGTCATGTCGCACTCATCCCAGTCGTCGGGGTGATCAGCCTTGAGCTTGCGGGCAATCGACATCGCGGTGTCGTCGTCTCCGCGCAAGATCGCCAGGGTAAGGAGGATCGTGCGAATGCGCGCTGTGAACTCGTCTCGGTCCCCGAGGTAGCGTCGACAGTCCTCAGCCAGGACAGTCCACAGGCCTTCTCCCGCGACTCGGTCCCCGCCCATCCAGGTGTTGCGCGCAATTTCGTTGCGCAGACGCAGGACTCGCCAGTCGCCTCGGTCGGCGACACGCAGGAGGGCCTGAAGGTTGCGCTCGTACAAACGGATCGCTTCCTCGTACTGACGGTCAGCAGATAGCACTTCGGCGAGGTTGTCGCGCACCGTCAGCACCGTCATGTCCTCCTCGTCGCACAGGGGCTCCATGTCTGTCAGCAGCTCCCGGTAGACGCGCGCGGCACGAGACCACTTACCCGTATTCTTCCAAGGCATGGCCGAGTTGTTACGGATCGCGAAGGCGAGCTGTGGGTCCAGGGACGGGTTGTTTCTGACGTCGGCCACCAGGGCGGAGAACTTGCGGGCCGACATGTCCGCGTCTCCGAGGATGGCGAGCCAGTAGGCCTCCGAATTACGCAGCATGAGGATGAGCGGGTGATCGCACTCCAAGTAGCTGGTTCCCAGGTGGGCCGCGCCTGCGGCGATCACGCGGCACTTCCCGTAGTCACCGAGGGCCGCGTGCCAGTCAATGCAGAGCTTCGCAGCCTCAAGCCTCAGCTCGATCGACGCTTCCTCGTTATCGTAGGCCTCACGTGCATACTCGAGCGCCTGGTCGAGTCTGCCGGACGTGGCACTACGAAGAGCCGCGCTCAGGGATGCACGGGTCTCCATGTCGGGGGTGGAGGCGAAAGATGAGCTCGGGCATCCAAAGGAATCGATGGGGACAGACATTCCGTGAATCGTTGCGGTCGACATCGTTGTCACCTGTCTTTCAGTGAGGGAGCTATTCAACGAACACATCCAGAGTGACAGCCACGTACATTTACTGTCACGTCCGACAATAAACCCTGTGCATAACTTGCATCCCACGGATGCTCTGTGGATAACCACTGTTCGACCCCGCTCCCGTATGCTGGTGCCATGAATTCACTTCTCACCGGCATCGTGCGTGCACTCCTCGGCTTCCTCACCAACACGGGTTCGTCGAACACCGAGTCCACGGGCCAGAACGCAGCGCCCGCCCATCCAGAGCCGCGCCCCGACAAGCGCCAGGAGAAGCACTCGACGTCGCACACCCCCACGCCCACTCCCCGACCCCAGCAGTCCCAGCCACGCGGGAATGCCCACCGCTATGAGGACCCGGCTACCTCGAACCGCCCCCACACCTCGATTCGAGAGGCCAGCATCGCCGACGCACTGGCCCACGCCTCGTACCAGCCGATCATGGACGGCGACGCCGACCCGGGCGAAGTCGTGTGGACGTGGGTGCCCTACCAGGAGGACGCTTCCGTGGGCAAAGACCGCCCCGCTGTCGTCATCGGTGCCCAGGGCGAGGGCGTCTACCTCCTACAGCTGACCAGCAAGGACCACACGCGCGAAGCCGCACAGGAGGCCGCCGCGGGGCGCTACTGGTTCGACATCGGAACGGGTGCGTGGGATTCGAAGGGACGCCCCTCCGAGGTTCGCCTCGACCGCGCGCTGTGGGTCAAGGCCACCGACGTACGTCGCGAAGGTTCGATTCTGCCCGAGGTGACGTGGCGTCGCATCGTCGACGCACTCGAGGAGCATTACCGCACGCACGGCGAGTGACACACCGCCCGGACCGCAAGCCGACCCCGCCAAAGAATACGCGACCGCTCCCCGGAGCACTCACAACCTTGACGTGACCGACCTTACGAGGCCTCGGCCCGTCTCGGGGCGCGACGACTAGCCACACTGCTGGTATGCTTGGTCGTTGGACTCCCGGCCTGGTCGGGCAGGGGGTCTGGTTAGGACCGTTTGCGGGTGTCCCCACGCCTAAGTCCCGGTCTTGACACAGCCCTCACCGACCCTGCAAGACATACATCAAGGAGAAATCCGACTGTGGCAAACATTAAGTCCCAGAAGAAGCGCATCCTGACCAACGAGAAGCGCCGCGTTCGCAACCAGTCCGTGAAGTCCGAGCTGAAGACCCTGGTGCGTCACACCCGCGAGGCCGTTGAGGCCGGCGACAAGGAGAAGGCTCTCGCCGCGCTGCGCGTTGCTTCGCGCAAGCTGGACGTCGCCGTCTCCAAGGGCGTCATCCACAAGAACCAGGCCGCGAACCGCAAGTCCAAGCTTGCTCGTCGCGTCGCCTTGATCGCTGACTGATCGCAAACAATAGTTTGACGTGAAGCGGGTCGCCCTTCGGGGCGGCCCGCTTTCGTATACCCACTCCCCCGCGCGCTTGCGCGCATGGTCGAGGAACGCCCCCCAATCAGTCCCATACGCACGCAGCGCACACATGACGAGGCCCCAACCTCGTCCGACGACGAATGAGGCCGGGGCCAGGTGCGCGAAGCGACGACCGCTAGTCGAGTTCGAAGGCTCCCGTGTAGAGCTGGTAGTACACGCCCTTCTGAGCGATCAGATCGTCGTGGCTGCCGCGCTCGATGATGCGTCCCTGCTCCAGGACCATGATCGCGTCGGAGTTCCGCACCGTCGAGAGGCGGTGGGCGATGACGAAGACCGTACGCCCCTCCATGAGGTTGTCCATGCCCTGCTGCACCAAGGCCTCGGTGCGCGTGTCAATCGAGGAGGTCGCCTCATCCAGGATCATCGCGGGCGGGTCGGCCACGGCCGCGCGAGCAATCGACAGGAGCTGCGCCTGCCCCTGAGACAGGTTCGAACCGTTACCTGTCAGCATCGTGTCGTAGCCGTCGGGCAGGCGACGAATGAATGAATCGGCGTTGGCCAGCTTCGCGGCCTCGATGCATTCCTCGTCCGTGGCGTCCAGGCGGCCGTAGCGTATGTTCTCCATGACCGTGCCCGTGAAGAGCTTGACGTCCTGCAGGACGACGCCGAGGGAACGGCGCAGGTCCGACTTGCGGATCTTGTTGATGTTGATGCCGTCGTAGCGGATCTTGCCGTCGGCGATGTCGTAGAAGCGGTTGATCAGGTTCGTGATCGTTGTCTTGCCTGCTCCCGTGGCACCCACGAAGGCGATCTTCTGACCGGGCTTGGCCCACAGGGAGATGTCGTGCAGGACATCCTTCTTATCGTCGTAGGAGAAGTCCACGCCCTCCATGACGAGTTCGCCGCGCAGGCGCGTGTAGGTGACCGTGCCGTCCGCCTTATGGGGGTGACGCCACGCCCAGATGCCCGTGCGTTCCTCGGTGGGTTCGACCGAGCCGTCGGGCAGTTCACGGGCGCGCACGAGGGTCACGTAACCGTAGTCTTCCTCGGGTTCCTGGTCGATGAGGGCAAATACTCGGCCCGCACCCGCCATGCCGAGGGCGATCATGGGGACCTGCATCGACATCTGGCCGATGGTCTGAGAGAAGTTGCGGACCATGCCCAGGAAGGACACGACGATGCCGACCGTAATGACGTTGATGCCGAACAGGTGCACGTTCGGGGTCTGTTCCAGGATCATGACGCCGCCGACAATGGCGATGACGACGTACATGATATTGCCGATGTTGCCCAGGGCCGGCATGAGGACGTTGCCGTAGATATTCGCCTTCTGCGAGGAGTCGAAGAGTTTCTGATTGTACTCGACGAACTCGTCCTTGGCGTCCTGCTCGTGGTTGAAGACCTGAACGACCTTCTGGCCGTCCATCATCTCTTCAATGAAGCCTTCTTCGTCCGCCAGTGCAGCCTGCTGGGCCTTCATGAAGCGGCCCGAGAGTCCGCCAAGCTTGCCCGTCAGGAACGCCATGAGGCCGCCCACAACGAGGACGACGAGGAAGAGCCACACGGAGTAGTAGAGCATCGTGCCGATCAGCACGATGATCGTCAGGCCCGACTGGATGAGAGTCGGGATCGACTGGCCGATGAGCTGACGGATCGCGTCTGTGTCGTTCGTGTAGGTCGACATGATCGCGCCGTGTGGGTGTGTATCGAAGAATCGCAGGGGCAGGCGCTCCATCGAGTCGAACATGTCGTCTCGCATGTGCTTGAGCGTCCCCTGCGTCACGATCGCCATGGCGCGGGTGTAGATGAAATTGCCTATGACACCGGCGCTGAAGATGATTCCCATCGTGACGACGAGGCGTACCAGTGTTCCTCGCACGGCGTCGAAGCCGCTCGCGAGGCCCGGGGTCACGACGTTGTCAACGATCTGCTGCATGAAGATCGAGCCGACGGCCGAGGCCACGGCGGCCAGGATGATGCACACGACCGTCAGGGTGATGCGCACTGGGTAGTGGTGGAACACGTAGCGCATCAGGCGACCGAAGGGACGCTCGATTCCCTCGAGCTTCTCCGAGTCCTCCACGCGGGAGTTAACCGAACGTGCCATGTCAGGCCACCTCGCTTTCGCTCGCGGCGTTCTGGGAGTCGTAGATTTCGCGGTATTCGCCGCCCGCTGCCATCAGCTCGGCGTGGCTGCCGCGCTCCTTGATGCGTCCGTCGTCCAGGACGATGATCTGGTCCGCGTGCTCGACGGAGGACAGGCGCTGGGCGATGATGATCGTCGTCGTGCCCGGGATCTCGGTCTCGAAAGCGCCTCGGATCAGTGTGTCGGTCCTGGTGTCCACCGCGGAGGTCGAGTCGTCCAGGATGAGAATTTTAGGGTTCTTCAGGAGCGCGCGGGCGATGCACAGGCGCTGCTTCTGGCCGCCTGACACGTTGGTGCCGCCGCGGGAGATCACGTAGTCGTAGCCGCCGGGCAGCTGCTGGATGAACTCGTCGGCCTGCGCGAGCTTGCACGCGTGCTCAATCTGTTCGTCGGTGGCCTCGGGGTTACCCCAGCGCATGTTGTCCTTGATGGTGCCGGAGAAGAGGACGTTCTTCTGCAAGACGACGGAGACGGCATCGCGCAGCGAGGTCAGGTCATAATCGCGCACGTCGCGCCCGCCGACCTTCACGGAGCCTTCGGAGACGTCGTAGAGGCGGCAGATCAGCTGGATGAGCGAGGTCTTGGCTGAGCCGGTGCCGCCCACGATGCCGAGCGTCGAGCCGGATTCGATGCGCAGGTTGATATCGGACAGCGCGTTTTCTTCGGCGGTGGCGGAGTACTTGAAGGACACGTCCTCGAAGATGACGGAACCATCCGCAACGTCGGTCGCACCGTTCTCGAGTGAAGTCAACGACGGCTCGTGGTTAAGGACCTCGGCGATACGATGCGCGGACTCAGCCGCCATGGTCGTCATGACGAAGATGAAGGCGAGCATGAGCATCTGCGACAGGATCTGGATGCCGTAGGTGATGAGGGCGGTCAAGCCGCCCTTTGTCAGCTCGGTTGCCCCCGAGTTGATAATGATCGAAGCACCCACGTAGTCGACGGCCACAATCGCGGCGAAGATGAAGAACATCATGACGGGGCTGTTGAGCGCGATGAGTTTTTCGGCGTTTGTGAAGTCCTTGCGCACGTCGGCCGAAGCCGAGCGGAACTTCGTGGTCTCGTGTTCCTCGGTGACGAAGGACTTGACCACGCGGATCGCGGCGACGTTTTCCTGCACGGAGTTGTTCAAGGCGTCGTACTTTTTGAAGATACGGCGGAAAATCGGAAAGGCGATGAGCACGATAGCCGCCAGGATGATGGCAAGCACCGGCACCATTCCCAGGAAGATGAGCGCCATCTGGACGTTGATACGCCACGCCATGACGATGGAGAAGATGATCATGAGCGGCACGCGTACAGCGATACGGATCATCATTCCGAATGCATTTTGCACGTTCGTGACGTCGGTCGTCATGCGGGTGACCAGCGAGGAGGTGGAGAAGCGGTCGATGTCCGCGAACGAGAAATCCTGCACTTTAAAGAACAGATCCTGACGCAGGTTCTTCGCCAGGCCCACCGAGGCGGTCGCTGCGAAGCGCGCGGAGAGAATGCCACAGGCCAGCGAGGCGAAGGCCAGTCCGGTAAGGATCAGTCCCAGGTGCATGACGGGGCTCAGGGACACGCCGTCGAACGCATCCACCAGCGACACCATGGTCAGCGGGATCAGACATTCGAGGATCACCTCCCCGATGATGAACAGCGGGGTCAGGATCGCGGGAGCCTTAAACTCCCGCAGTCGCCCCATCAACGTTCGAATAGTTTTCATGAATCTCCTCAGTTCCGTCGTTCTTCTTCTCCGTGACGAGGCCGTGGCGCTTTCTCAGCGTCCGTGCAGCCTGCAGATAGTGATGATTGCTTTTTCGATGGCGCGCTGCGGATCCCGCGACGCGCCCTTCGTTTCGGCGTCGGCGGTGGCGATGGCACCGAAGGCCCCGGCCAGCGAGGCGTCGGACCAGCCGCGCAGCTCACGCCGGGCACGGTCGACCTGCCAGGGAGCCATTTTGAGGGCGGACGCAGAGCCGCCGATGGATACCTTCGCCATGGCGCGGAACTTCATGGCTAGCGCGGCGACGAGTACCTGCGGGGCAATACCTGTCGCAAAGGCGTGGCGCGTAAGAGTGAGGGCCTTGGCGGAGTTTCCGGCGACAGCTGCGTCGGCGACGTCGTAGCCGGTGGCCTCGACGCGTCCGGCCTGGTAGCGGCGCACGTCCTCCAGGGTGATGCGTCCGCTCACGTCGGAGAGCAGCTGGGCGAGGGCACCGGCCATGGCACGCGGGTCATTACCGAGCGCGTCCACGAGGGCCTGCTGCGCTTCGGTATCCATCTGTCGGTGCGCGGCTCGCACGTCGGAAGCGATGAGCGCCAGCTTATCGCGGTCGTTTTTGAGCGGATCGGCCGGGATCACGGGCCATTTCGCCTTGGCGATCACGTCGATCACCTTCTTGCCGCGAGCGTTGCCGCCGGGGTGGGCTAGGAACATCCACACGTCGGGGGCGGGGGCTGCTGCGTAGGCGATCAGGTCGCTGGCGAGGGCATCACTCATCGTTTCCAGGTCGCGGATGATGACCATGCGGGACTCGCCGAACAGGGAGGGCGAGGCGATGACGTCGATCTGTCCTGCCTGGTAGGTGGCGGCGTTGATGTCGGTGCGCTCCAGGTTCGGGTCGGCCTCGTAGGCCAGTGCGCGCAGCCGGTCGAGGGCACGGTCGACGAGAAGGCCCTCGGGTCCCTTGATCAACACGATGGGGGCCAGCGTGATGGGGGCGGGTGCTGCCGAGCGTGATCCGCGTGCTGCCACGTCTTCCTGCCTTTCGACGCGATGGTAACTCCCTAAGTCTGCCACCGCGGGCGCTCATCTGCGTCCGCCTTTGCCCTGGGCGGACATGAGTCGTGGCAGGTGTCACCGCCTTGTGCCCAACGGTTGCACAGAGGAGTTCTCCGTGGAGCTAACACGGATGAGGGAACACACGCCCTCGCGATGCCGATGAACCACGCAGGCGTCACGGGTCCGCGTGAGGATCCCAGGCCTCGTCCGTCAGGGGCACGACCCAGCGCCGCCACACGCACCACAGTGCCCACCCGCATCCCGCGCACGCGTATAGAGAGAGGATGGTCCGCGCTCCCCCGGGCACCTGTGTCCCCGATCCTGGCATCCCCTCGAAGAACCGTGCGGAGGATGCGATCCACCCGGTCGCCCAGGAGGCCACTCGCGCGCAGAATTCGGCGATCCCGGGGCTGATGTGCGCGAGGAGGGCTCCAGCCAGGCCCGCGAGCGTGGCCACGGGCACCGCAGGCTCGGCGGCGACGTTGGCGGCGATCCCCCACACAGGCACGGATCCCGACAGGGACACGACGAGTGGCGCGGTGGCGAACTCTGCCAGGGCGGGCACGCACACCATCTCGGTCAGCCGACGCAGGACCTGACCGATGCGCGTATCTCCCCGGATACGCCGTTTCGTGCTCCTCACGATGGCTGCCGCGGGTCCGACGACAGCCAGGGCCGCCAGCGCGGAGAGCGCGAACCCGTAGGATCGGGAAGCCCACGGGTCGATGAGGAGGGTCCCAATGACGACGGCACCGAGAGCTGCGATGGCCTGTCCTTCGCGTCCGAGTATCAAGCCAAGAGCCGCGACCGACGCGACGCACACGGAGCGCACGACGGAGGCCTCCGGTCCGACGAGCACGACGATGGTCCCCAGCACCGCAAGTGTCGCGCCGACGCGCAGGGGCACGCGCGCGGGCAGGATCAGGGTCAGGGCCGCCAGGATGATAACGATGTGGGAGCCGGACACAGCCGTCAGGTGCGTGAGGGAGGTGGCTTTCATGGCGTCGGACAGGTCGGAGGGCACCAGGCGGTCGTCACCGATCGCCATGCCGGGAACGAGGCCTCGCGCGTCTCTCGCCAGATGTTCGCACGCACGCGCGAAGGCCCGGTGTGTGTCCCGCCTCCAGCCGTCCAGGCCGCCGGGACGCTCTGCGAGAATCGCGGTCCGGGCTCGGATCGAGCCGACGGACGGAGCGGCGGCCGCGAAGGAGGCATCGAGGCTACCAGAGATCTCGTAGACATCGCCGCGCGCCGCGTCCTCCCACCCCGGGGCACTCACCAGGGCGGTGGCACCAGAGGTCAGCCACCGCTCCCCCACTCTCACCGCAAGGATTTTCACGCGCGCTCGGTACTTCGTCGAGAAACCGGACGAGGCCGGGGCCGGGTCGCGCTCGAGCCGGACCCGCGCGTGGATCGGCCCGGAGTCCATACGAGCGGGGTCAGTGAGGTAAGCGCGTCCCGCAGCGGAGGCGACCGCGAGCGCGCATGCGGTGGATGCGAGGATGAGGGCAGCTGCTAGGCGGAGGGATCTCGGTGGGGTGAGGGCATGGCGTGGTGGGCGTGTGTGCCTGTGGGACCAGGAGTAGGAGGTGGCAGTGATGGCGGCCGCGAGCGCGCATGTGGCGATGAGGGGGTGGGGTGCGGGGTGGGTGGTGGCCCACCAGGTTGTGGCCCAGGTGGCGGTGGCTGGGGTGAGGAGGCGCAGGTCGATCATGCGGGGAGCGCATTGGG
>NZ_CAJPJE010000007.1:0-78092 GCF_905369875.1 Actinomyces sp. ICM47 | reverse complement strand
GTTGAGACGCTCAATAAGAGTCCCCACCATGTCCTCGCCGTAGTCGAAATGCTCCCCCGGCATGCCCGGCAGCGCACGATAGTGTTGCACCACGTAGGCGCATCCCGACGCTGCTACGGCGGCGTTCATGTCGGGGTCCCAGCGCCCGCCGCTCACGTCGTTGATGATCGCCGCTCCGGCGTCCGCGGCCGCGCGGGCGGTTGAGGCGTGTAGCGTATCCACGGACACGACGATGCCGTCGCCTGCCAGCGCGGAGACGACAGCACCGATGCGTTCCCACTCCTCCTCGGGGGTGATGCGCGTGGAGTTAGGCCGCGTGGACTCCCCGCCCACGTCGATCAGGTCGGCACCGGCGGCTATCATCGCCCGGGCGTGCGCGAGCGCCGTGGTTACGTCCGCGTAGCGGCCCCCGTCGGAAAAGGAGTCGGGCGTGACGTTGAGGATGCCCATGATCGCCGCGCGCCCGGTCGGCAGGGCTAGGCCGCCCGGCAGCGCCGGAGGCGCGGGAACCGGGGACGAGGCCGGGGCTGGGGGCAGGGGAAGCGCGGACACGTCAGCGGCTCCCCGACAGGACGAGGGCCATCATCTCGGCGCGCGTGGCACCGTCGCTCATGATGCCGCGTAGGGCGCTGGTCACGGTGGACGAGCCGGGCTTGGAGATACCGCGCATCGACATGCACATGTGCTCGGCTTCGATGACGACGATGACGCCCTGGGGATCCAGGACCTCGGCGATAGCGTCGGCAACCTGCGCGGTCAGACGCTCCTGGACCTGGGGGCGCCGCGCGTAGCCCTCGACGAGGCGTGCGAGCTTCGACAAGCCTGTGACGACGCCGCCGCGCGGGATGTAACCCACGTGCGCGCGCCCGTAGAAGGGCAGGAGGTGGTGTTCGCACACCGAGTGGAAGGTGATGTCGCGCACGAGGACGAGTTCATCGGTGCCCGCGTGAAACTGCGTGCGCAGGTGCTCGCGGGGGTCCTCGAACAGGCCGGAGCACATTTCGCGCCACGCGCGTGCCATGCGGTCGGGCGTGCCGATCAGGCCTTCACGCTCGGGGTCTTCGCCGATGGCGATGAGTAGGTCGCGCGAGGCCTTTTCCACGGCTGCGGCATCGTAGGTCACGATTGCTCCTCGTCCTCGGTACGCGTGGTGTCCATCACGTCGCTCACGTCGATGGAGGGCGTCTGGAAGGCATCGGGGGCCGAGGCCTGGGCGGAGCTGACGCCGACCGGGTTGCCCAGGCGGGCACCGGGCACGGCCGCGTCGGACTGGTAGTTCCACACGGGGCGTTCGGGGGCCTTGACGACGTCCTTGAAGATCTGCGCGAGCTGCGCCTCGTCGAGGGTTTCTTCCTCCAGGAGGCGCGCGGCCAGGGTGTCGAGGATCGCGCGGTTGTTCGTCAGAATCTCCCAGGCCTCGCGCATCGCGTTGTCGAGGAGGCGGCGGACCTCCTCGTCGATGATCGCGGCGGTCTCGTCGGAGAAGGCGCGCGGACCTTCGCCGGACCCGTGGCCGAAGGCCTCGGTGTCGGCATCGCCGAGCTTGACCATGCCGATGCGGTCGCTCATGCCGTAGTCGGTGACCATCGCGCGGGCCGTCTTCGTCGCCTGCTGAATGTCGTTGGCGGGGCCGGTCGACGGGTCGCGGAATACGATTTCCTCGGCGACGCGCCCACCCATGCTGTACACCAGGTCGTCGAGGAGCTGGTTGCGGGTCTTGTTGAAGCGGTCCTCAGTGGGCATGACCATCGTGTAGCCCAGGGCGCGGCCGCGCGGCAGGATCGTCACCTTCGTGACCGGGTCCGTGTAGTTCAGGGCGGCTGCGGCCAGGGCGTGGCCGCCCTCGTGGTAAGCGGTGACGGCCTTATCGTGGTCGTTCATGACGCGCGTGCGCTTCTGCGGGCCCGCGATGACGCGGTCGATGGCCTCGTCGATCGCACGGTCGTCGATGAACTGCATGTCCGAGCGAGCGGTGAGCAGCGCGGCCTCGTTGAGAACGTTCGCCAGGTCGGCACCCGTGAAGCCGGGGGTACGCTTGGCGATCTGGCGCAGGTCAACCTGCGCGGTGAGCGGCTTGCCCTGAGCATGCACCTTGAGGATCGCCTCGCGGCCCTTGAGGTCCGGGGCCTCGACGGCGATCTGACGGTCAAAGCGGCCGGGGCGCAGCAGCGCCGGGTCGAGGATGTCGGGGCGGTTCGTGGCGGCGATCAGGATGATGTTGGCGCGCTCGTCGAAGCCGTCCATCTCGACGAGGAGCTGGTTCAGGGTCTGCTCGCGTTCGTCGTTGCCGCCGCCGATGCCGCTGCCGCGGTGGCGGCCCACGGCGTCGATCTCGTCGACGAAGATGATGGCCGGCGCGTTCTTCTTGGCGCGCTCGAAGAGTTCGCGCACACGCGAGGCACCCACGCCCACATAGAGTTCCATGAACTCCGAGCCGGAGATCGAAAAGAAGGGGGCCTTCGCCTCGCCGGCAACAGCCTTGGCCAGCAGGGTCTTACCAGTTCCAGGAGGACCGTAGAGCAGAACGCCGCGCGGGATGCGCGCGCCCACCTTGTGGAACTTGTCGGGGGAGGCTAGGAACTCGCGAATCTCCTCGAGTTCTTCCACGGCCTCGTCCTCACCGGCGACGTCCGCGAAGGTGACGTCCGGGCGTTCCTGGTTGAACTCCTTAGCGCGCGAGGCCGTGAAACCGCCCATCATCCGCGAACCCGACATGGAGCGCATGATGAAGTAGAACGCGCCCATGAGGACCAACAGCGGGACGATCAGTTGGAACATAGCACCCAGAGCGCTGGACTGGGGACGCACCGCGTTCCATCCCTTCGCGGGGGCCTGCTCGGCGACCGTGTCCAGGATGTCCTTCGTCTGGACGTAGGAATACGTGAAGTAGACGTTCTTGCCCATGTTCGTCGTCGGATCGCCCGCACCGGTGCTCTGATGCTGGTAATCCTCACTCAGCGTGAGGTTCACCTGCTGGGTGCCCTCATTGAGGACGACCTTCTCAACCGTGGTTCCCGAGATGAGCGCCATACCTTCGGACGTCGAAATCGACCGCGGTTGGAAGGCCTGCCAGAAGAACCACCCGCCCACGATGAGGATGACGAGGGGAAGCGTCACCCAAGTCCAGCTCGGGCGCTTAGTCTTCGTCTTGTCGTTCACGTATGCCCCTTAGAGGTTCCGAAGTTGTCAGTTGGAGTAGACGTGCGGCTGCAGCGTGCCAACGAAGGGCAGGTTGCGGTACTTTTCCGCGTAATCCAGGCCGTAGCCGACGACGAATTCGTCGGGAATGTCGAAGCCCACGTACGCCACGTCGATGTCGACCTTCGCGGCGGCGGGCTTGCGCAGCGCGGTCGCGATGTTAACGGAGGCGGCACCGCGCCCCTGCAGGTTGGCCTTCAGCCAGGACAGCGTCAGACCGGAATCGATGATGTCCTCGACGATCAGCACGTGGCGGCCCGCCACATCCTGGTCGAGGTCCTTGAGGATGCGCACAACGCCCGAACTCTTGGTGCCCGACCCGTAGGAGGAGACGGCCATCCAGTCCATCTCGATCGGGGTGTGCAACTTACGCGACAGGTCTGCCATAACCATGACGGCCCCTCGCAGGACGCCGACGATGAGCAGTTCCCGACCCGCGTAGTCGCGGTCAATCTGCTCGGCCATCTCGCCGAGCCTACGGTCCATGTCCTCGGCAGTGACGAGGATTTCCTTCAGATCGTTTCCCATGTCGGTGGCGTCCACCGTGTCCTCTTTTCCTATCAGTGCTCCGCGAGCGGTTGCACTATAAGCGTGCCATAAGAGCACGTGTTTGTGCTCAAAAGGCATCTATTCTCACTGTCAGCGCAACACCGTGTGGTGACGCTCGCCCGCTCCGAGCGCCCGAGGGAGCCGGTATGTGCCCTGCGCACACCGCGACCTCCACTGACAAACTTCCGCACGCGCGCGTGCGACCGAGCGGGTGGGATCGCAGCGACGAGGCCTCGGCAGGCCTGAGCATCACCCACCGTCTCGGGTCGGCTCGGGAGAGCGCGCCTCGAAGAGGATACGGGCCTGCGTGCCGCGACCGACGCGCGTGGCCCTGCCGCCCGGCAGCAGGATCGGCCCCTGCCCCCTCCAGGCAACGATCAAGTCGTCGAGGGCGTCCACGTGAACCCCCGACAACAAGCGGATTCCTGCCCGACTAGCCACCTCGCGCAGCGCGCGGGCGCGCACGGCCCGGGGAGCACCTGACACCTCGGACACTACCAAGGCGAGGCTCCCCTCCCCCGCCGCGGGCGAGGCCTCGCAGCTCACAGCCAGGAGGCCGCTCGCCCACTCGCTCAGGGCGTCGTCGTCGGCCGCGCACAGTGCGGCCGTGCGGGCGAGGGCCGGCACGGGGTCCACCCCCAGGGCTGAGGCCAGGGCAGGGATCGCGCTATGACGCACAGCGCTGCGACGCAGGGCACTGCCATCGGCAGCACGCCAGGGTCCGTCGATGGCATTCGTCGGATCCTCGACGGGCGTGAGGGCCGCCTGCGCGCAGGCACCCGCCGTGTCGGCGCGGCGCAGACCCAGCAGCGGGCGCAGCCACGTCACCCCGTCCTCGTCGCGGCGAATCGGCGCAATCGCGCGCAGCGACGAGGGGCCGGACCCGCGCGCGAGGCGCAGCAGCACGGTCTCCGCCTGATCATCCATCGTGTGCCCCAGCAGCACGGGTGCCCCCTCGCGCAGCGCAAGAGAGCGCAAGGCGGCGAGACGAGCGTCACGGGCCGAGGCCTCGGGGCCTCCCCTCCCATCGACGCGGACGGTCTCCACGAGCGCGCGCGCCCCGAGGGATACAGCGAGATCCGCGACGCGGCGCGCTTCGTGAGCGCTGCCCGCCCGCAGGCCATGGTCGACCGTCAACGTCACCACCTCAATACCCGCACGCGACGCCACATCAATCACCGTCAGGGCAAGCGCCAGCGAATCCGCGCCGCCCGACAAGCCAACGATGAAAGCGGGAGGGACCCCGGCCTCGTCAATAAACGAGCGCAAGCACGAGCGCACCGCCAGCGAGCAGGCACGCAGGCAACCCCGAGGGTTCGCACCCACCAGGCGGGAGGCGTCAGCGCACACGCGCCAGCCACGCCGCAGGTTCGGCGTACTCGTGGGCGCTCGGCAGGGCCTCGACGCTGGACAACAGCGTCGCAATCGCACCCTCGCGCACGACCGTACGCGCGAAGCCCTCGGTCTGTGCCTGCAGGAGTTCAACCCCCGACAGCGGCATGCCCGCCGCCGCACACGCACGGACCAAAGCGACGCCACCCGCGTGCGCGCGATGCGTGCGCAGCCAATGAATCGACGGCAGATCGCGCGGAGTCAACACCTCCATCTCAGCCGTCGGCAACGCATCCAACAGCAACACGATGCGCACCAGCTCATCGCTGCGCTCCGGCAGCGCGCGGACAAGATCAGCGACGTAGGCCACCAGGTGAGGCGCATGCGTCAGATGCACGCCGCGCAGCCCCGTGCACAGGGACACCCAGCGACACCAATCCGTCTGATCCAAAGCATAGCGCTGCGCGTCCGCCAGCACGTTCGGTGCCACGAGCACGCTACAGCCGGACGACACGTCCCAAATGCCGGTCGCACTCTTCGCGAGCGCGCGCAGGACCACGGCCTCGACCGCGAGAACCATCGGCGTGCGCGTGTCCTCGAAACGATCCAGGACCGCCCCCACCCTGCGAATCAGCCCTCGACGGTCCACGACGACAGTGCGGGATGCCGCCACGGTCGCCGAAGCCTCGGGCAACGTGGACAGCTTCGCGAGCCTACGACTCGACCAATCCGCCGAGCGGCGCAGGCGCGCCACCACCGCGCACGCGCCCACGCGCGAGGCCGACGGGCCAGCGTAGGACATCGAAGCGAGAACTCCCGCGACGTCGCGCGGTCCAAACGGCATTTCCATGGATTCAGTCTAGCTCGGCAAGACCTTCCTCAAACCTGTCCAAACGCCAGCGTGTGGGCAACGCGCCACCCTCGACCAGGTCGTGGCCAATGACCACCAGGAGAACGCGGCCGCTCTGCGTCCTCACGCTACCCGACAGCGTCGTCACACCCTGAAGCGCACCCGTCTTCGCCTGAACGTTGCCAGCGGCGGGTTCGTCCGTCATACGATCCGCGAGCGTGCCAACCAGATCAGCCCAGGGCAGGAGGCGAATCAGGTCCCCCTCGCTCCCCTGCGCCTGGTACGAGGCCTTCAGGACACCGACGAGCGTGTTCGCACTGAGCTTGTCGTTCGTGGACAGACCCGAGCAATCCTCCAGGATCATACCCCTAGTGGGGATGCCGGCCTCCACCAGGTCAGCCTTCACCATGGCGACCGCGCCCGCGTACGTCGTAGGCTGGCCAGCAGCGCTCGCCGCGAGGCGGCAGTACTGATCCGCGAGCGTGTTATCAGAGTGCGCCAGCATCCAGCGCAGCTGCTCCCCCATCGTCGCCGAGGACACGGACGCAAGGGTCTCGCCGCCGGCGGGTGCTTTCCCGTCCGTGCCGAGTTTCACGACGACGCCCGACGACGTCAGGGCCTTCGCAAACACCTGTGCAACATAGCCGGGGGCATCCTCATGGAACGCATACGCGCCCGGGGCGGTACGCCCGGCGTCAATCGCCATCGGACCCACGTGCCCCTCGTAGCCGCCAACCTCCTGCACGTCCCAGGCAGGCAGGTGCGAATCCCCTTCGAAGAGGGTCCCCCGCCAGTTCAAAGTGACGGATGTAATACCGCGCGAGGTGAGGGCCGCCGCCGTCTTGTCTGCGAGAGTCTGCAGGCCGGCGCGGCCCGACACCTCGGTCTCCTCAGACTCGCCCGCACCCAGGAGCAGATCGCCCTCAGAGTCGAGGTACAGGGTGCGCTTGTCGCCGCTCAGAAGCGTGCTCGTCGTCAGCGTCGCCGTCGGATCCAGGTGCTTGAGAGCGCTGAAAGCAGCAAGAGTCTTCGTGGTGGAGGCGGGCGTGTGGCCGATAGCCGCGTCTTCGTCGAGGAGAATGTCACCCGTCTGCGCATCCACAACAACGCCCCACGCGGTGTAATCGCCTTTGTCCGCGCCAACGGCGACAGGCCGCCACAGCTGCTCGAGCTGCGTTTCACTCACCGGATTGCCCGAGGCCTGGGTGGGCACCGACGCGCTGGCCGGCTCAAGCGTGGCGGCAGTCGGTGCCGCCGTGGGGGTGGGGACCGAGGAGGGTGCGCAGCCAGCGCTCAAAAAGGCGACTGCCGCCACAAGCGCTGCGCTAGCGCTTACAATTGGCCCCATAGACGTGCGATGCATGAATATCCCTTCGTGGTTACCTAGGCATCTAGGGTACCCGCCCATGCTCGCACACAACCAATCGGACTCCCGAATTTCGGGGCTAACAATGGAAGGTGCGACCATGGAGTTTGATGTCACCATCGAGATTCCCAAGGGGAATCGGAACAAATACGAGATTGATCATGAAACCGGACGCATTCGTCTCGACCGCATGCTCTTCACCTCGACCCGCTACCCGGACGACTATGGGTTCATCGACGACACCCTGGGCGAAGACGGCGACCCCCTGGACGCACTGGTGCTCCTCGAAGAACCCACCTTCCCCGGCTGCGTGATCCGCTGCCGCGCACTCGGCATGTTCCGCATGCGCGACGAGAAGGGCGGCGACGACAAGGTCCTGTGTGTCCCCGCATCCGACCAGCGCGCATCGTGGCGCACCGAGATCGACGACGTCTCGGAGTTCCACCGTCTTGAAATCCAGCACTTCTTCGAGGTCTACAAGGACCTCGAACCCGGCAAGAGCGTCGAGGGCGCACACTGGGTCGGCCGCGAGGAAGCGGAGGCCGAGATTCGTCGTTCCTACGAGCGCCTCAAGGAGCACGAGGGCGAGCACTGAGTATGTCAGACTTCACGGTGGGGCCGCGCGACGATTCGCGCGGCCCCACCGTTTACTCACCGCGACTTGCCAGGGGCACGCGGGTCAGGGGGAAGGGGAATTGCATGCAATTTTTTGGAGGAACGAACACTCAGTGCACCTGACCCGCCTGGTTCGTCCACGCCTCGGTAATGATGCCCGTGTGCTCATAGAGCACGATACTCAGCCCATCCTCCTCACCCGTGCAGGTGTAGTAGACGGACGCGTAGGGTTCCCGCTCATCCTCAGCCTTCTCTTTCATAGCTGATGCGCGAATGCGGTAGTTCCACTCGGTGCCGTCCTCGGCGACCAGGTCGAACACATATTCGCGATGCGACCTCTTGCCTGTGCTCAGTTCGGTATGGAAGTTCTGGCAGGCCACGTTCTCGTGCCGCACAGTCCCCCGACGCCAGTCCTCTATGTAGGGCCACTGGTACACGAACGAGATATGCCAGACCAACCACAGCACGCAACCAACGACCCCGAGTCCCAGGAGGGGTGCCACCACGCCCCCCGACGCCCGCCCACAGACCACTCGCACGAGACGTCGCAGTAGCGCCCACACGAAGCGCAACGAGAAGAAGAGCACCAGGAGCGGGAGCCCCATCGCGGCGAAACCGCCATAGAACCTCCACTGCCCCCAATCGTCTATGAAGACGATGACGCCGACGCACGCGTAACCCATCAGGACCCAGCAGCCGATAATGAGCCACCTGTAGAGCTTTTGTCGATACGTCAAATTCTTCGAGGTGAAGAGATAGCTCACAGACCCATCGGGGCCTGTCTCGGTCGTTCCCATGCGCCCACAATAGCCGACGCGGCCTCGCCACCTCCGAGGCGGGCCACCGCGCGGAGGAGATCATCGCCCAAGGGAACCCAGCCGATCAGGAAGATGATCGGGACCCACATGAAACGAACACGCCCGTTAAGCGCAACCGCGCCGAGGTCTTGCTTCCACGCGAGCACCCACACGCAGACGTCAGCTAAGGCGACCACGGTCATCAAGACAGCCCACGCAGCCTCAGTTCCGCATCCTTTCGGCTTCCAGCCCTTCGGCGCGGATGCGCTCGGCGGCGGAGAGGTCGGCGACTGTGGAACATCGACACTCGTGCCCACATCGTATCCCCGAGTTTCTGACTACTTGCTCGCCCGGGCCTCGGAAATGACGCCTGTACGCGGATAAACGGACACACTCATGCGCGTCTCCGGTGACTCGCACGCGCCTAGGATCGTATTGAACGGGCTGCCCTGACGGTCGGTTTCTTGATCGAGGTCCACGCGCTTGAAGCGGAAGCTCTGCGAATAACCGTCATCCCCGACCAGCGTGAACTGAAGGTACTTCCAGGACCTGTTCTTTGGTGAGACGCTGCCGTTCCCATCGTTGAAGGCCTCGCACGCCACACGCTCGTGGCGCACAGGCCCCTCCCACAGGTCCTGGGCGAGCGTCAGGTGTTGATTCCACGACGGATACACGACGCCGGCGAGGATACCGGCGGATATCAGGAAACAAATGATGGCAAGCCGTGGCCGCGGCTTCTTCGCGTGCTTTCCCCGCGTGGGCAAACGCCAAGCTCTGATGAGATCGCGGATCGCCCAACGCAACGCCGCCCATATGATCGGCAGCCAGATAAGCACGAAGCCGACGGGCAGAACTGCCGCTCCGATCTTGCCTCGCATCGACCAGTCACCCCATGCGTCCCGCCAGTTGGAGGTCCAGATCAGCCAGTACACGCCAAGCGCCATCAACCCCAGGATGAAACGCATGAAGCGCTTCGTCGAGTTATCGAGGACCGTGGGGGTGCTTTCGCCGCTCGCGCGCGAATCTTTCCGAGGATCAGTACCTGTCGCTGACTTCTGCATGCATCCATGCTAGTCGAGGCCGCCGCAGGCTCGCCCCACGCGGCGCAGGTACCCGCACCCCGGGTGCCCGCCCCCACGCAACCCCCGATGCCCACGCAACCCAGGACACCTCAGAGGCAACAATCAGCCGACAACACGCACGACCACGGCAGCCATGGCAACACTCACATCACCATGCAAAACGGGGGGCCGCGCAGACTGAGTCTGCGCGGCCCCCCGCAACGATCCGGCTCAGAGCCTCACGGCGTAAGGCATGATCGAACCCCAGCTATACACGCCGGTCACGCGCACGGGCACACCGAAGGTGGGAGCCTCGATCATCTCGCCGTCGCCCAGGTACATGGCGACGTGGTAGATGCCGGACTGGGTGCCATCGGAGGACCAGAAGATCAGGTCGCCCGCCTCCATGTCACCGAGGGACACGTGCGTGCCGTAGCCGTACTGCGCGCGCGAGAGGTGTGGCAGGTCTACGCCGGCACTCTCCCATGCGAGCATCGTCAGGCCGGAGCAGTCGACGCCGCCGTAGGATTCGCCACCCCACACGTAGGGCACACCCAGGTAGGTCATGGCCGTGGCAATCGCGGTGGACGCGCCGCCGTAGGAGTAGCTGGGTTCCTCGTCGTCAGGCTCCTCATACACGGGTTCCTCGTACGCGGGTTCCTCGTCGTCAGGCTCCTCATACACGGGTTCCTCGTACGCGGGTTCCTCGTCGTCAGGCTCCTCGTACGCGGGCGCAGGCTCCTCGTACGCGGGTGCGGGCGCTTCTTCAGCGGGTGCAGCCGAGGCGTCGGGGGCTGGGGACGAGGCAGGGGCCTCGGGAGTTGCATCGGCCGCGGGAGCAGGGGTGTCGGCGCGGCGCTGGCTGTCGGCGGCGGCGACGGCTGCGGAGGCCTGCTCGGCGGCAGCACGTTCGGCGGCAGTGCGTTCAGCGGCGAGGCTGGCCTCGCGCTGGTTGATCAGGTCGACGGTGGTGTTCTGCTTGGTGGCCAGCTCCTTGACGTAGGCGTCGCGCTGGGCGGCAACGATGTTGGCCTGAGTCTGAGCGTCGGTAGCGGCCTTGTTGGCGGCATCGGTGCGAGCCTGAACCTCGTCGGTGGCCTTCTTCTGGTTATCGAGCGCGGTGTTTGCTGCGTCGCGGGTAACCTTGGCGACTTGTTCGAGGGCGGCGACGTTCTGCATCTTCGCCTCGGCGGACGAGGAGAAGGAGTTGATGCCGACCTGTTTGGTTTCGACGCCACGCAGGCCGTCGGCTTCCAAGTAGGGAGCGATGGCGTCGAGAGATCCACCGCCGTTACGGTAGGTGGCTTGGGCGACGGAGGCGATCTGCTGCTTGCCCTCCTGGAACGCGGCTTCGGCAGCGTCGGCGTCGGCTGAGGCCTTGTTAGCTGTCGCGGTTGCAGCGTTCAGCGCGATCTGGGCTTCGTTGAGGTCTTCGCCGGCGATCTGGGCATTCTGGGTCGCAGTGGCGGCGGTCGCATTGACTTCGGCCAGTTTGACCTCAATCTCGGCGACACTCATCGAAGCGGCTTCTTCGGCCGCCTTGGCGGCTGCGATTTCCTCCTCGGAGGGAGCCGCTTGTGCCATCTGCGGCAAGATCAGCAGAGCGCTGGCGGCAAAGACCGTCAGGGCCGTGCGGATTGTTCCTCGTTGTCTCATCGTCGTCTCATCTCGTACATGCGTGGGTGGACGCCCGTAGGCGAGTACTGAAAAGAAGCCTATCCACTTTCATCACGCTTGGCAACAAACACACCAAACTCCACACAGCTCACGCATGTACCAATCGCACCATCGGTAACACCAGCACCATAATCACCCCGCAATTACTGAGCAACCTACCCAGAGGGCACCACTCATGTACTCCCTCTCACATTTATAACTCCTTCTTGAATGCCAGCCAACCCGGTTACAAAAGTCCACCATCCGGGACCAACGCGCCATAGCCTCGTCCATGACAAAGAATGGGAATCATGAACCGTCGAATGTGCCGCTGACTGCGCGTCAGCACCAGCGACTGCCGCGCAGTCCCCCGACAGCGGGACGCGCATTGACGCATATTCACTTCACCGCATCTGCGGCCCGCCGGAGGGGAATCAGAGACGACCCACCCCCGACCCCAGGAGCCGCACAATGACCGCCAACGACTGGTCCTTCGAAACCAAGCAGATTCACGCCGGATACGACCTTGATCCCGCCACCGGCGCGACCGCCCTGCCCATCTACCAGACCTCCTCCTACGCCTTCAAGGACACTGCGCAGGCCGCGAGCCGCTTCGCGCTGCAGGAGCTGGGCCCCATCTACACGCGCCTGACCAACCCGACGACCGACGGCGTCGCCGCCCGCATCGCCGCCCTGGAGGGCGGCGTCGGCGGCCTCCTCGTCTCCTCCGGCCAGTCCGCGACCGCCCTGTCGATCCTTGCCCTGGCCGTGGCCGGCAACAACGTGGTCGCCTCCCCCTCCCTGTACGGCGGCAGCGTCACTCTGCTGAAGAACACGCTGGGACGCCTGGGCATCGAGGCGCGCTTCGTCCCCAACCCTCTCGACCCCGAGGCCTGGCGCGCACTCGCCGACGACAAGACGGTCGCCTTCTACGGCGAGACGATCCCCAACCCGCAGGGCGACATCCTCGACATCGAGCCCATCGCAACGGTCGCCCACGAGGTCGGCGTGCCCCTCATCGTCGACAACACGGTCGCCACCCCCTACCTGGTGCGCCCGATCGAGTGGGGCGCGGACATCGTCGTTCACTCGGCCACCAAGTACCTGGGCGGCCACGGCACCTCGATCGCGGGCGCGATCGTCGACTCGGGCAACTTCGACTTTGCCTCCCAGCCCGAGCGCTTCCCCCTCTACAACACGCCGGACGAGTCCTACCACGGCCTCGTCTACGCCCGTGACATGGGCGTGGGCGGCGCGCTGGGCGCGAACCTGGCGTTCCTGCTGCGCATCCAGACGCTCATCAACCGCGACCTGGGCGCCGTCACCTCCCCCTTCAACGCGTTCCTTATTTCGCAGGGCATCGAGACCCTGTCACTGCGCGTCGAGCGTCACGTCTCCAACGCGCTGGCGGTCGCCCACTTCCTGGAGGCACACCCGGACGTCGAATCCGTCAACTACGCGGGCCTGGAGTCCTCCCCCTACTACGAGCTGGGCAAGAAGTACGCGCCGCTGGGCACGGGCGGCCTGCTCTCCTTCGTCATCAAGGGCGGGTACGAGGCCGGCCGGGCTTTCGCGGACGGCGTGAAGCTCCTGCCGGTGGTTGCCAACATCGGCGACGCGAAGTCCCTCGTCATCCACCCGGCCTCGACGACGCACTCGCAGCTGACCGAGGAGGAGCTGGCCAAGGCCGGCGTCGCGCCCGGCACGGTGCGCCTGTCGATCGGCCTGGAGAACATCAAGGACATCCTGGCCGACCTGCAGCTCGGCTTCGACGCGGCCCGCGCGGCCACAGCCTAACAGACCCGCCGGCGACCTCGGGGATACACACACTCCTGAGGCTCCGAGGCCGCCGCTGCTCTCCCCTACCCGCCGCCCCCGCGAAAGAAGGCCCCATGAGCCGCCATAATCTGCCCCCCGCTCCCACCTCCGGCGCGTGGCGTGAAGGCGACCCGGTCGCGTTCCGCCAGTTCGCCAACCTGGGTGCCCAGCGCCTCGAAAATGGCTCAATCTTGCCCAGCGTGACCCTGGCCTACGAGACATGGGGCACCCTGAATGACACCGGCTCAAACGCCGTCTTGATCCTGCATGCGCTCACCGGTGACGCCCACGTGTACGGCGACGCGGCACCCGGCCAGCCGACCCCCGGCTGGTGGGATCAGATCGTGGGTCCGGGACGCATCATCGACACCGAACGCTACTTCGTGGTGGCCGCGAATGTGCTGGGTGGTTGTCAGGGTTCGACCGGCCCGGCTTCGCTGGCACCGGACGGCGCGCCCTGGGGTTCGCGATTCCCCGTGATCTCTACGCGCGATCAGGTCCGCGCCGAGGCCCTCCTGTCCGACTTGCTCGGCATCAATACGTGGGACATCGTCATCGGTACGTCCCTGGGAGGGCACCGCGCCATCGAGTGGGCGGTCACCTACCCGCAGCGCGTGCGCCGCCTCGTGGTCGTAGCCTCAGGCGCGCAGACGACGGCCGATCAGGCGGCGTGGACGCACACGCAGATCCGCGCGATCGAGCTGGATCCGGCGTGGCGTGGCGGCGACTACTACGTGGGTCCCGGCCCCACCGCGGGTCTTGCGCTCGCCCGCCAGATCGCGCACACGACCTACCGCTCCCCCTCCGAGCTGGACGAGCGCTTCGGCCGCATTCCTCAGAACGACGAAGACCCCCTGCATGGCGGTCGCCTGGCGGTCGAATCCTACCTGGACTATCACGGCGAGAAGATCGTGCGTCGCTTCGACGCCGGCTCATACGTCACGCTGTGTCGTACGATGCTCTCTCACGACGTGGGTCGCGACCGTGGCGGCGTCGCACAGGCCCTCAAGGCTGTCACCGCCCGCACGCTTGTCGTCGCGGTGGATTCGGATCGTCTGTTTTTCCCGGAGCAGGTCTGGCAGATGGCGTCGGGCATTCCCGGCGCGTTCTACCGCGAAATTCACTCGGATCACGGCCACGACGGATTCCTCATCGAGCACGACCAGCTCACATCCCTCCTCAACGAGTTCCTCAACGAGCGCATCCCCTCGCGCGCGTCCTCCTTCGCCTGATCGGCGCTCTTTCTCCGCGAGGCCACCCTTTTTCCGCCTCCTCATCGACGAGGCCGGGGTGGCCTCGCACGTTATGCTGACCCCATGAGCGTTACCAGCAATCCCACGCCCGATGGCGAGCAGATACCGGACACGAGCGGCCTGCCCAACCTGTCCGGGGTGGACGCCGACGCTTTGGCGGCCGAGGGGATCCCCGAGCGCGACGTCATGGCCCCCTGGGGCGAGGCTGGCCCTCCCGGGCTTCAGTGGCGTGCCGATATCCTGGGTGAGGGCTACGAGTCGCGCACGATTGAGCTGCTCGACGACGCTGAGGGGCCCTGCGTCGCGACCCTCGTGCGCGCGACCCCGCCCGAGAGCACCCACGTGACGGTCCTGTACCTGCACGGGCGCAACGATTACTTCTTCCAGACGGAGATGGCGGATCGTCTGCGGGAGGCGGGTGCCGCGTTTTACGCGCTCGACATGCGCAAGTACGGGCGCTCCCTGCGTCCCCACCAGACCATCGGATACGCGGACGACCTGTCGGTGTACGACGAGGAGATCGGCGAGGCCATCGAGCTGATCCGTTCCGAGCGCGACGACGAGCCGCTCATCCTCATGGGGCACTCGACGGGTGGTCTGGTTGCGACCCTGTGGGCGCACCGCCACCCGGGCGTGTTGGCCGGTCTGATCCTGAACTCGGCGTGGCTGGAGATGCAGTCGATGGCGTCCTGGCGCGGGGCGATGGCCCCCGTCATCGGGCGCATCGCGGCACGCAGCCCCATGTGGGAGGTCCCCACGGGAGGCGCGGGCCACTACGGGCGTTCGCTCGCGGGGCGTGCCTCCTCGGGCCTGCCGATCCCTGAGGGGCTCTCGCCTGAGGATCCGTCGGTTGTCGGGTGGCCCATCGCTCACGAGTGGAAGCGCCCCGAGTCCTACCCGGTGCCCGCCTCGTGGCTGGAAGCGATCATGGCGGGGCACGAGACGGTCGAGAAGGACGTGCACCTGGAATGCCCGGTCCTGTCGATGGTGTCCACGTCTGCATATTTCGACGAGGCGTGGTGCGAGCGCGCCTTCACCTCCGATACCGTGCTGGATCCGGTCGTGATCGCGCAGCGCAGCCTCGGCCTGTCCGACCTGGTGACGATCGCGCGTTTCCCTGGCAAGCATGACCTCGTCTTGTCGGACGCGCCCGTGCGCGAGGCCGTGTACGCCACGATGCGCGGCTGGCTCGAGGCGTTCGTCGACTAGCGCTCGCGCACCCGTCGCCCACGCGCAACGAGGCCATGGCTGAGCGGCGGGTCGGCGCGGGGGCACAGAAGCGGTGTTACTGCACACAACGAGGGTGAGGCTCGGGATCATCTGATCCCGAGCCTCACCCGACAGTCAGTGCGTCAGTGCTTGGCGACGCGACGCCCGCGCGGCACGTTCGCGTATTCGCGGACGATCTCACGGTTAACCTCGTCGAGGGCCTCGGCCAGCGTCGGCCCCAGGCGGTCGCCGATACGGACGAAGGACCACACGTCGATGTGGCCCATGCCGCGTGCGGTCAGCATCGTCTCGAGGGACGGATAAGTCAGGCCGGCGCATGAAATCGCACCGCTGGCCGCGAGCACCAGGTCGCTAGGAAGGCCGAGTTCGCCGCGCGCCACGAGGGGAGTATCCTCGCCGAGGATCTGCGCGAGCGTGCGCAGACCAGCCTCGTCGCGTCCGAGGACGGGAACGCCCCCTTCGCGGGCCGCGATGACCTCGGGGGATTCTTCCTCGTGGTCGACGGACGAGGCCATGGCCGCGTCGGTTGCTCCGCCGTCGTTGAGGTCCTCGGCGGACTCGACGTGGGCGCGTCGCGAGGCGCGACTACCGAGGTGTGCCGGGCGCTCCCATCGTTGTTCGCCGGTCTCGCCCTGCTCGTTGCCATCCAGCTCGTCACCCACGTGCACCGCATGCTCCTCCGGGTGACCGTATTCGGCGTCGACATTGTCGTCCGCGGCGGCCTCGTCAGCAGCGTCGCCTGCGGCGGACTCGCCGCGGTCGCGTTCCTCGTCGTGGGGTTCAGCGTCGTCGTGACGCTCTTCCTCGTCGTCGCTTTCCGCGTCGAGAGTCTCGACCTGCTCGCGCTCGTCGCCACCGTCGATCTCACCCTCGGACTCGATGCGTTCCTCGGCGTCGTCGAAGGCTTCCGTGGCGTGCTCATCAGCCGCGTCGTAATCCTCCCCGACTTGCCCGTCCGTGTCGTCAGCTTCTACCGTGTCGGCGGCCTCATCGAAGCGGTCGTCGATCTCGGTCTCTTCCCCGACGAATTCCTCGACCAGTTCATCGGAGCCAGCCCCAGCCTCGTCACTCTGCTCCTCGGGGGAATCCTTGGACTTCCAGGGGGCCGGAGGTTCTTCATCGACCGAGTAGTGAAAGGCGTCGCGTAGGTGGGGAGCAACCTTCGGGGTGGGGCGAGTCGTCGGAGTCTCGGACTCGGTCGCATCCCCAGCGTCGCCGTCCCCATCCGCCTCAGCATCGGCATCGGTGACTGGAGGAACGGGCAGCTCTGGGATCGCCTGGGCTACATCGTCCAGATTCTCCTCAGCGGCAGCCTCGAGTTCCTCGGAGTCGACAGGCGCCTCGGGCACGTCCGGGGCGGGTCCCGCGGCAATCGCGGATGCGGCAGCCACACTTCCAAGAAGCTGCGGGGCATGCCCATACAGGCGCGGGCCGACAGCATTGACGTCCAGGAAGAGACGACCGTTGGACATCTGACGCAGGTTCATGAGATGCACCTCGACACCGGAGGTAGCCAGGATCGACAGGGCGGGGCGCACCGACGGGTCGATCTCACCGGCGACCATGATCAGACGGGGACCCGGGCCGACAGCTGGGGGCATCGAATCGCGGAACTGCGCCCAGCCAGCGCGGAAACCCTCAGATCCCGTCGGATATTCACCCGCCAAGTCAGACCAGGACAGGGACGCGACGATGGCCAGACGTGACAGCGACGTAATCAGGGTCTCGGAATCCAGGAGCTTGAGGATCTCAACGGAGACTATCTGCCCCGTCACGTCGAGCGCCGTCAGGCGCGGCGTCTCCTCATCATCTTGTCCCGTCATGTCACGCCATGTCACCGGGAACAGCGGACGCGACACAATCTGCAGGACCTGCTGGCAGATAGCGTCGACCAGTTCAGGACCCAGATCATACGAAACTGGGTACCCGAATTGAGCAGGCACGAGGTGTCCATCCTCGAACTCAAACAGGGCCATCGATCTATCCTTCACGTGTATGGAGCGCTCTTGGTCATTGTTTCATACGTTCCAAAAGAAACGCAGAAGACACAGGGGTATTGCGATAGATACCGTGTAAATGTTAGTCTTATGTCGACAGCCCACCATCCTCTTGCTCTTTATCTATAAGACACTCTTTTAACACTTACCTCGCGGACAGAATTTATAAAATGGCCCCACAAAAGCACCACTGCATTTCCTCTCCTTTGGGCCATAGGGAGCGGTTTTTGACCATTCGACCTCCTTTTTGTCTGACATGTGTCGAATAACTGTTTGTGACGCATGACAGGGCATGATTCATCTCGTGTAGAATTAGGTTTGACGCGCGCAAACCAGATTCGACACCATCTTCCATCTGGTTAAACCATCGCGTAGCAGGCAGTACACGACAGGCAAGGCGGGTAGCAATGGGCAGAAAATTCCTGCGCCTCATTGAATACTCGGCGCCAGAACCCCGAGTTCCAGCGTCCGAGGAGACGCGCAATGAACTATCTCCATATTGTGTTAGTAATAAGACACTGCCTCCACGCTACCCGAATACTTCTCAACCGGTCAGTCCGCATATGCCGCCGATCGAACGCATGCCCGTCCCTGTGACACCCTTCCCAAAACTCATTATCGACGACCCGGAACCCGCCTGAGTCCACGTTGTGAGCAACAGGCGTCTCGCAGCAGCACCGTCGGCCCCTCCTACGCACTCCGCACGCGCTCCGCGCGTGACCACTCTCGCTCCACGGCCTCGCCAATTCCGACGCGACCATCCGCACAGCGGGACATTCCACCCCGCGCGACGCGCGCGTGACACACTGGGATCATGAGCGAGAGCTTCCTGACGGACCTGCGTACACTCATCGACGTCGACTCCTCTGTCGGCACGCGAGCACGCTACTCCTCCGACGCCGGCCTCACGCGCATCCCGCCCCTGGCCGTCGCCTTCCCGCGCACGCCCGAGCAAGCGGTCGCCGCCTTCCACCTGGCGCGCGCCCACGGCGTCCCCCTCACCGCCCGAGGCGGCGGCACCTCGTGCGCGTCCAACGCAATCGGCCCCGGCCTCGTCCTCGACTTCTCGCGGTACATGAACCGCGTCATCTCCATCGACCCTGAGGCCCGCACCGCCACCGTCGAACCCGGCTGCGTCGGCTCGACCCTGCAGGCTGCGGCGGCCAAGTACGGCCTGCGCTTCGGCCCCGACCCCTCCTCCCAGAACCGCGCGACAATCGCCGGCATGGTCGCCAACAACGCGTGCGGCCCGCACGCAACCGCCTGGGGGCGCACCTCCGACAACATCGTCTCCCTCGAGTGCATCGATGGGCAGGGACGCCGCTTCACGGCCACTACCTCGCACGATTCGGCGCTGCACGACGTGCCGGGGCTGGCCTCCCTCATTGACACCAACCTGGCCCCCATCCGCACGCAGCTCGGCCGCTTCAAGCGCCAGGTTTCCGGCTACTCCCTCGAACACCTCACCCCCGAAGGCGGGCGCAACCTCGCCGCCATGCTCACCGGCACCGAGGGTACCCTCGTCCTGATTCTCTCCGTCACCGTGCGCCTCGTACCCCTGCCCGACGCACCCGTGCTCGCGGCCCTCGGCTACCGGTCCATGATCGAGGCCGCCGACGACGTGCCCGCGCTGCTGGCCCACTCCCCACTCGCCGTGGAAGGCATGGACCGCCGCCTCGTCGACGTCGTACGCGCCCACAAAGGCCCCGGTGCCGTGCCCGCCCTACCCGAAGGCGAAGGCTGGCTCCTCGTCGAAGTCGGCGCCCCCGGTGAAGACGTCACCGCCTCCCTGGAGCGCGCCCGCGCCCTGTGCGCCGACTCGGCTGCCATCGACACGGTCGTCTACCCGCCAGGGGATCAGGCCTCGGCCCTGTGGAGGATCCGCGCCGACGGTGCGGGCCTGGGCGGGCGCACCCCGCCGGACGGCGCGGGCGGCGGCGACCAGCAGGCATGGCCCGGCTTCGAGGACGCGGCCGTCCCACCCGAGAACCTCGGTGCCTACCTGCGCGACTTCACCGCCCTCATGGAGGAGTTCGACATCGACGGCCTCCTGTACGGGCACTTCGGCGACGGCTGCGTGCACGTGCGCCTCGCCATGCCGCTCGAGACCCCGGAAGGCGTCGCTCACTCGCGCGCGTTCCTCCAGTCCGCGGCCCGCATCTGCGCCGCCCACGGCGGCTCCGTCTCCGGCGAGCACGGCGACGGACGAGCCCGCGGCGAACTCCTGCGCTTCATGTACTCCCCCGAGATGCTCGACCTGTTCGCGCGCGTCAAGCACGTCTTCGACCCCGACAACCTCCTCAACCCCGGGGTGCTCGCCGCCCCCATGGACGAGGCCGAGGCCGCCTCGCGCGCTCGGGCGCGGGTTCTTGCGGTGCACAGCGGGGGTCCTGACGGGCTGGCGGCAAACGGCGCGCCTGCCACCGCCCTGACCGATCATGACGACGCGCACGCCACCCGCCCCGGCCTCGCCCCTGCCGATGACGCACTCCAGCCCAACGATGGGGCCGCCATCGACTCCTCGCCGTCGCCTGACGTGTCTGGCGCTGCCATCGGCACCGGCCTCGCCCCTGCCGATGGCGCGCTCGAGCTACAGCCCGGCGTCGACCCGCTCGACGCCAACCTGCGGCGCGTCGCCGCGCACCCCATGCCCGCCGACGGCGGCTTCGCGTTCACCCACGACGGCGGCGACTTCACAGCCGCCGTCCACCGCTGCACCGGCGTGGGCAAGTGCCGCGCCGGAGTCTCCGGGACCTTCATGTGCCCCTCCTACCTGGCCACACGCGACGAGAAAGACGTGACACGAGGGCGCGCCCGCATCCTCCAGGAAGCCGCGAACTCGCAGCTCGTAAAGGCCATTGACTCCCCCGAAGTCCTCGAGGCCCTCGATCTGTGCCTGGCCTGCAAGGCCTGCTCCACCGACTGCCCCGCCGGCGTCGACATGGCACGCTACCGCTCCGAAGCACTCTTCCGCACCTACCGGGGACGCATGCGCCCCCTCAGCCACTACACGCTCGGCTGGCTGCCGCGCCTCACCCGCGTCACCGCGCGCGTGCCCGGCCTGGCACGCATCGCAAACGCCATCATGTCG
The DNA here is from genome assembly GCF_905369875.1 of Actinomyces sp. ICM47. NCBI lineage: Bacteria > Bacillati > Actinomycetota > Actinomycetes > Actinomycetales > Actinomycetaceae > Actinomyces > Actinomyces sp. ICM47. Next base: position 57,279 of record NZ_CAJPJE010000007.1, on the reverse strand, counting down.
GTCGCTCCCCTGCGGTCGCTTGCCTTCCGCATCATCGGCCTCGATCCTCGCCGAGGCATGCCCGCCCTCCAGTCCGGCACCTTCACCGCGTGGGCTCGCCGCCGCAACCTGCTGGCAAGTAACGTTCCTGCGTCTGCTTCATCGGATCCCATTTCTGAGGCCCGCGAGCGCGATGCAGCCCCGGCCTCGTCTGACTCTGCTCGTGAGCGCGAAGGGGCCACGGCCTCGTCGATGTCGGGTTCCACCGTCCTGAACGGCCCACGCGACCCGGGCGGGCGGCCGTATGCGCTCGTGTGGGCGGACTCGTTTAGCCAGACCCTGGACGACACGGGGGCGCGCGCGGTCGTCGACGTGCTCGAGGCGAACGGGTTTGCGCCCATCGTCGCTCCGGACGCGTGCTGCGGACTCACGTGGATTACGACGGGTCAGCTGACGGGCGCGAAGAAACACTTGACGTCGTTGCTCAGTGTGCTCTCTCCCTTCGCGGCGTCAGGAATCCCAATTGTCGGCGTTGAGCCTTCGTGCACGGCGGTACTGCGCGACGACCTGCTCGACCTGTTGCCCGAGGATCCGCGCTCGGCGCTCGTGTCGGGCGCGACGCGAACGCTCGCCGAGGTTCTGTCGGCCGTGCCAGCGTCCGCGCGTCGCCTGCCGAGCCTGGAGGGCGTCGAGATCGTCGCGCAGCCGCACTGCCACCACTACTCAGTCATGGGGTGGGACACCGACCAGGCGCTGCTCGAGTCGCTGGGGGCGCGCGTGACCCGACTCGAAGGCTGCTGCGGCCTGGCCGGTAACTTCGGCATGGAGGCGGGCCACTACGACTTGTCAGTCGCGGTCGCATCGCATTCGCTGCTGCCCACGCTTGATGCTCAGCCGGACGCGGTGTATCTGGCGGACGGCTTCTCGTGCCGCACCCAGGCAGCCCAGCTCGCGGGCCGCGGGGGCGTCCACCTGGCGACGCTGCTGGCTGGGTATTCTGGCTGATTGCCGACGGTGGTGTGTGGTTCCACGGGTGCTCCGGGCACCGTCGCACCTTGCCGTGAGGCCGGGTTGCTTGGCATGCCGGCGGGCGGCGGCCCGCCCGCGAGCCGTCCGCGCCGCGAGCTTCGCTCGGCGCGTCGTCTCGAAGCCCGGCCAGGCCCTGCCACCGCCCACCGGCACCGCAGCCAGGCCCCGCATGATTTCTGGTATTGCTACGTTGCCCCACGGGTGTTCCAGGCCCCTCCGGCACCCTCCACACCAGCGGCGCTCGGCATGCTGACGTACGGTTTAGCGCATCGTCCCGCTGCGGCATCTGATCGGGCACATATCCACGCATTCACTTGTTACCGATGAGGCGTTACACCCGATCCGTAGGCATTACACCCCTTCTGTTCGGGTGCAGCGCCACGTAACGGGTGCAGCGCCTCCGATCATGTGTATGACCCTTGCAACCGCCGTCGGGATGCCCCCGTGTGAAACCGCCGATTCGGTCCGTCGCAGGCCTGTGTTGGAACCGCCCACAAGCGCTGTGCCGATGCGGGGATCGATGCTTGGTATGGCGCTAATAACTCAGTCACCCAGGCTCTCAGTCGCACTAAGTCTTCATAATCCGGCCAGGACACCCGATAGATCGTCCAACCAGCGCTGCGCAGATCATTTTCACGTTGAATCCATTCACGTTTCGCCTGAGCAAAGTCAGCTTCATTCTTTCCGAGCTTTCCGATCCCATCGAACTCAAAAATGATCATGAGACCAGGAATCGCAATGTCTGCAAAGTACTGTCGCCCATTGACAACGATTTCATACTGGGTCACCACTTCGAACGCACAAACGGACTTCACAACCCATAGCAAGGCGGCCTCGGCAGGATTATCACACCCCGGATCAGCGGCTCGGATGAGGGCTGCTGCTCGGCGCGCCGGTATGTTGTCGTTATGTTGACGCCACTCCGTGAGCCTCACGAGCATCTCTGACCGAACCCCCTGTGCCCGATCGCGACACTCTTCCTGCGAAAAGAGGTCAAAGGACGACTGCCTATTCAGCACCATGCAGATCCCCACAAATGCGCTCAGGGACTCAGACCAACAAGCCATACGAACCGCCGCATCGATGACGCCTTCAGCCAGGACGCCACCAACAGTCTGTAGCTCTCTCTCGAGAGGTGATACAACAGACCATCGCACCGAGACCCCGGGTACGAGGACCCCTGCTGCGCGAACCGCGCGGAGAGGCTTACTCCCACGCCGAGTAGGAGCCCAGACGTATACGTCCGGATTCGCCTCCCACAGAGGAATACCTCGAGAAGCAAGTGAACTTGCACCAACGAATACTCGATCCCCGCTCCCCAACGCATGGACGGCGAGGAGACGAGCTCGCGCCACTGTTATCCAAGTGCGCCACGGAGTGTCAAGAAGACGCGTGTCTTCGACTCGAACGTAGCATCCTCGCATCACGTGTAAGAAAGCGCCTGATTCTTTTTCCTCATGCGCCATGCGACACGCCTCCGAGGAACGAATGACTGTCAATTGGTGGCTGCTCATATGTGGATTCTCGCAGCCCCACGAGTTGAGATCATCAAGGCGATCAACCCCTGTGGATAACCAGCGACACGAACAAGGGACTGTGGATAGAGTGCGAGGCAGCCTTCCCCCCTGTGCGAGGCAGCCCTCCCCCCTGTGCGGCACAGTCACCTCTGCACACGCCGACCACACTTTCACTTGTTCTGAGGGGCAGCGCACCCGATCCGTAGGCATTACACCCCTTCTGTTCGGGTGCAGCGCCACGTAACGGGTGCAGCGCCGGTGGCTCGCCCCCTGCACACCAGTCCACACACAACGGCGATAACGCGGAAGTATTCCTGAAGCACGTCGGCAATTATCGAGGCCAACCTCAACAACGATCCCGTGCCTCACACCGCCCAGCTGACGGTCATCACAGTTGCCTCAGTACTTTCTCAACGGGTGATCGATCACAGGGGCATCGGACAACACACGGTTGGCTCCAGCACTCATGGCTTCCGCCGCATAGAGGTCGTCAGCCGAGCGACAGCTGGAACGAACACGCCCTTCGAACCTTCGGTTGCGAGTCTCGGCAGTGTCACATCACGCCTGGCGGGTAGACCACCTGAGCCACGCCCCCTCGCACCGCAGGCACCGACCTGGCCGGACCGCGCCTGGACCTCACCCTTGCTCTGCCCGCGCCAGGCCAACGATCTGCGCCGAGGCCGGGGTGCCCGTCACGCGAGCCCAGCGCGCCACGACCGCGTCAACATCCAGCGACGGGTCAACGAGGAGCGCCGTCGACAGCGCTTCTGCCAGCACCCCCGACGTCGCCACCACGCTCACCTGGCGCACCCCCGCACGCGCCGGATAGCCTGTGCGCGGGTCGATAATGTGGTGATCGAGCAGGCGCGAGGAGGGTGCCGCCCCATCGACGTGAGAGGACGCGGTAGCATCGGTCGCGTACACGGGTGTTTCACGAGTTGTTTCACGCAGGGACGAGGCCTGCCCTCCCCCGGTGGGCGCGCCCGGCTCGGCAGCAATAACAGTGGCATGAGTACGGCCATCAGTGCGAGCCTCAGCAATCACACCATCAGAGCCAGCGCCACCCGCTACGGAACCCTCGCCCGACACGCCACCGCTGGCATCACCACCGGCACAGTCCCCACCACCCTGCGCACCGCCATGCACACAGCCACCCGCACCTGTTTCACGCGACGTTTCACGCGCGGCAGCGTTTACTGCGACGCTGCTACCAGCCCCGCCGCTACCATCGACGGGACGAGCGGCATCGCAGTGCTCGGGTGCGTACTCGCGAGCATGATCATCAGCAGAATCAGCAACCCCACGCTCGCCGTCGCGCGCGGCGCCAAGGCCGCCCAGCGGTCCCAAGTTGTCGCCGGACGTTGACAGGGATGCCATATCGCCCACGGGAAGTTCCACGACGCCAGAGACGGCCGTGGGCGCGCCGCGAGGGTCCCGCATGCCAACCCGCCACGCAGAACCGTCGGCACGAGTCCCAAACACGGCCACCGACGACGTCCCCACCGACACGAGGACGCCGCGCGCCCCCATAGACACCGCGAGATCGCGGCATGCATCGGCCGTGTATCCTTTCGCAATCCCGCCGAGGTCCACGCGCGGACTCAGTGCGTCACGCCCCTGATCGCCCGGAAGCACAGCCACGCCCGTATCCGTCTCGCAGCCCACCAGCGCACGCGCGCCCGAGGCATCAACGCGTGCCGCGTCTTGAGCACCGCCGGAACGAGCGGCACCGGCCCTTCCCCGCCCTAACGCGCCTTCACGCTGCTTATCGCGGGTACCGTCGCCTGGCACGCAGCGCGCGCCAGGTCCTGCGGCATCGGTCCTGCACGCAGAGTCGTCAACGCTGCTCAGCGCCCACTGCCTCTCGCCGACGCGCGATAACGAGCGCCACGACGAGGCATGCACCGCCGCCTCGACGACACGAGCAGACGGCGCGGGAGGTAACGGCGCACCCGCGACGAAGGCGGCCCGCATGGCCCGCACGTCCCACGCGGCAACGAGCGGCCCGACCAGCGGATTGAACGCTCCCCCGGTCGCCTCCGCGAGCGTCAGCGCGTCGCGCAGTAGCCGGTCGGTTTCTTCGCTGACGACGAGGCCTGGGCTGACCCCCGCATTAGAGGTTCCTTCGCGGGATGGTTGCGGGCGGTGACAGGAGGCATGCGGTGCATCAGAATTCTTGGTTGTGTCGGAGGACGTAGCGGACGCTCCAGCGGCTGTGGGGTCACCGCTCCCATGCGTGCCCCTGATCGTGAGAGTCCCTGAATCTGGCACGCACGAGCTATCAACGCGGAACGCAGCGTTGAGCCGCGATATCTCCGAGGAGGGCCGGAACACGCTCCACAGATCTTCGTGACGCGCCACGACCTCGACGAGAGCGTTCACGATAGCCATGCCCTCGCCGCCCCACCCGATGATATCGACACGGGTGCCCATCGCTGGGAAGGAAGAGCGCCACATCGGTGGGACGGAGGGAACCGCAGCCCCCTCATGAGCAGCGACACCGGTGTGCGATTCCTCTGCGGCGCCCGGCACGCCGGAGACGCCGCGAGAATCGGTGGCCGCATCGCCGCACGTCTCAGCCGCAGTATGCGACGCACCCGCCGCGCGAGCAGACCCCGGGAACATAGCCACGGCCTCGTCCCCCGAGCCGCCCGCAGAGCGCACGACACCCACGGAACCCCCAGAGCGCACAGGACCCACAGAGTCCACGGCACCTACAGACACCGCAGAGTCCACGCAGCCCACGGCGCGCACGGGCTCAGCTGTCGGAGCCGTCGACGTCGCTGTCCTTCATGGAGTCGTTCAGGCCGGGGATGTCGATGTCGTCGGCACCGTCCGGGGAGACGCCCTGTGCGGCGGCGATGGCGCGGATCGCGGCCTGCACGAACTGCTGGTGGGCGACGGTGGCACCGGTGATGACGTCGACCTTGGCGGGGTCGCCGACCTGGGTGAGGTTGTCGGAGTACTCCTGGTAGGAGGCGACGGCGGCCTGTGCCTTCTTGTAGTAGTCCTCGTTGAAGACTTCGCCCGACGAGCTCTTGCCGTATTCGGCACCCTTGTCGGTGCCGTCGGCGAGCGTCGTCTCGTAGGAGGTGGCTGTGATGCGCCCGCCTTCGACGGTGATGGTGATGGTGCCGATAGAACCCTGGTCGTCGGCGTTGGACTGGGCGGTCCAGGTGCCGTCGCTGAGCGGCTTGCTCATGTCGAGGCCGGTGGTGGGCGTGCAGGCGGCCAGAATGGTCGCGCCGAGCGCACCGAGGACCGCGAACGAGGCCGGGGCGACCCAACGGGACCGGGTATCGAGCGTGGTGGGCGTGGTCATCGCACCTTGTCCTTTCCGCTGCGCGCAACGCCATCGCGGCCAGGCAGAACCAGTCCGGAGGCGCGCTCTTCGAAATCGTGGTCGTGCCACGTTTCCTTGACGACTTTACCGTGGTCGAGCCGGATTTCGCGCTGGCCCTGTTCGGCGACGAGCGCGTCGTGTGTGACGACCATGAGGGTCGTGCCGTCCTGGTGGAGCTGGTTGAACAGGTCGAGGACGATTTCCTCGTTGGTTTCGTCCAGGTTGCCGGTGGGTTCGTCGGCGAGGACCAGCTTGGGGTAGTTGATGAGGGCGCGGGCCACGCACACGCGCTGCTGCTCGCCGCCGGAGAGCTGGCGGGGCAGGTGGCTGGCGCGGTCGGCGAGACCCACGCGGTCGAGAGCCTCGAGGGCTTCCTTTTCGTCGGGCATCGAATGGTAGTACTGCGCGACCATGACGTTCTCGAGGGCGGTCAGGTGGCCGATGAGGTGGAACTGCTGGAAGACGAGGCCGATCGTGCGGCAGCGGACCTCGGTGAGTTCGTCGGCGGTCAGGTCGGAGATGTCGTGCCCGTCGAGCATGACGGTGCCCTTGGTGGCCGTGTCCATGGCTCCGACGATGTTCATGAGGGTCGTCTTGCCGGAGCCGGAGGGGCCGACGATGGAGACCCACTGACCGCGCGGGATCTCCAGCGACACGTTGTCGAGGGCGTGCAGGTCGCCGTAGATCTTGGAGACGCTCTCCAGGCTCAGCAGCGCGTCCGTGGAGGCCGACGAGGCCTGGGCGGCCTCGGGCGCATCGGCGGCGGTGGGGGTGTCGGGGGTAGTCATGGTGGCTCTCTCATTCTCCGCGCAGGACGAGCGCGGGATCGACGGCCAGTGCGCGGCGCACGGGCGGGAGGCAGGCGAGGACGGCAATGAGGATGGAGCAGGCGACCGTGCCGAGGAGGATCACGGGGTGCAGCGAGATGGACCGGTGGAACACGGAGGTGGAGATGAGGACGGCGAGGCCGTAGCCGGCCCCGGCACCCAGGACTCCTCCGATGAACCCGAGCATGACGCCCTCACCCATGAACTCGCGGGTGATGGATCGGGCGGTCGCGCCCAGGGCCTTGCGCAGGCCGATCTCGTTGCGGCGCTCGGTGACGACGGCGATCATCGTGGTGGATACGCCGATCATGGTCAGTGCCAGGACGATGACGGTGATGACGATGAGCAGGGACCTCAGCATGGTGAGGACGCCCGCGTCGGACTGGGCGAGACGTCGCACGGTCTGGGCGTGAATGTCAGGGTTTGCAGCGTTCATCGCGTCCGCAACGGCGCTGAGCTGTTCGCCTTCCAGGGTGATCGAGTACTCGGCGAGCGACACAGTGCCGCTGGTCCCGGTCAGCGCGTCCATGTCCGAGGTGGACATGTACACGTAGCCGTCTTCGTTGCCTCCGGTCTTGAGGATGCCGGACACGGTCAGGGTGACGGTCCTCGGATCAACCTTGAGGGCCGAGGCCTGCGCCCCGGACTGCGCGGCAGCCTTCGACGAGGCGCTCGCGTCCAGTTGGCTGATTGTGATCGTGTCTCCGGCCTTGACGTCGATGGTCGAGGCAACCTGCTCGCCCACGAGGACCTGGCCCGAAGCCTCGGGCCACTCCCCGTCCACAAACCAATACGGGTTCATGGCATGCACGGCACCCAGGTCTGCCCCGCCCGCGACGTAGGGCTGGTCGTTGATGGTGACGGTCTCGTAATCAAACGCGGCGGATCCGACCAGAGCGCTCGCGGGCACCTGAGCGGTCGAGGTGGCCACGGCCTCGTCCGTGAGGACCCCATCACCAGCGGGCGTAACGACGAGGTTCGCGCCGTAGGAGCGGATCTCGCGGGCCATCTGCGCGGGCACATCCACCGCGATAGTGACGAGGCCGGACAGGGTCGTCGCGCCGATGGCGACGGCGAGAATCGCGATGAGGACGCGGGAGCGGCGGCGCAGGATGGAGGAGATGACCATCCGCCAGAACATTGCTCGTCTGGACATAAGCATCACCTTCCGTGCAGGACTTCGGCCGCGTTGAGGCGCAGCAGGTAGCGGATCGCCGGGATGGAGGCTCCCAGGACGACGAGGATGACGAGGACGGCGACAAGGCCGACGACGACGGGCGCGAACGCGATGGACGAGTGGAAGACCATGTATCCGATCGCCTGGGCCAGAGCGAGGCCTCCGCCGTAGCCGAGGACCCCGCCGGCCAGGCCCACGATGATCGTCTCCGTGAGGAACAGGGCGATGATCTGTTTATCTTTCGCGCCCACGGCCTTCATGAGGCCGATTTCGCTGGAGCGCTCCATGACGCCGGCGGTCACCAGGTTCGCGATCGCCAAGGCCGAGGCGATGAGAGCCAGGATGGTCACGAGGACCATGAGCAGCTGGGTCTTCTCCAGGATCGTGCCTTCGGACTGGGCGACCTGTCGGACAGGGCGGGCCACGGAGTCCGTCATGACTTCCTCGATCTGGTAGGCGATCGAGGAGACGTAGGCCGTGCAGTACCACGTTTCCTTCTCGGACACGCTCAGCGAGTTCGGGTTCTTCGCGGCCTTGCGAGCCAGGTCATTGTCGGGGGTCGTCAACGCCGAGACCTCGACGCTCCCGACGGCCCCCTCACGCCCAATGAATGTCTGGGCGGCGGGAAGCTGGATAAAGACGCCGCGGTCGGCGTCGTCACCGCTGGTGATGATCCCGCGCACCGTGAAATCCTGAGAGACGCCCTCGCGGGTGAGCGTGAAGGTATCGCCCACGTTCAGGCCGCGCGCCGAGGCGTAGGAGGTGCCAATGATCGCGCCGGTCGCGTCATCGTCCGCCGGCCACGCGCCCTGAAGGCCCCACCAGCCGCGCAGCTTGTCCAGACCGGTCTCGACGCTCTCACCGGTGGCCAACTCGAGGTGATGGCTGAACCACGTCCCCGTCGTGGGCACATGCTCGCCGCTGGCGTCGGTCGCCGACACGTTCAGCAGCGGCGCAAAGTCGAGAATGTTGTAGGTCCAAAAGATCGTTTTGATGTTGCCAAGCTCATCCTCGCGCAGGTACGAGCGCGCCTCTGAGGTCTCGCCCGTGTTGTACAGGTCGTCGAGGACGGCCGCGCCCTGCGGGCGCACCACGATGTTCGCGCCGTAGGACTTGAGTTCCTGGTTGACCTTGTCGCCCACGTTGAACATGACGGAGAGCATGGACGTGGCCACACCCGCGCCCAGGGCGACGGTCAGGGCGATCATGAGGTGGCGGTTACCGCGCCTCGTGAGGGCCCCTCGCAGCATTCGGAAAAACACGTGAGTCCCTTTACTTCGCGAAGATGGAGGCCGAGGCCTCAAGCGCCGAAATCGGCACGGTCAGTGTCCCGTTCGAGACCTTGTAGTCAATGGGGATGGGGTTACAGCCACCCTTAAAGCCGATGGTCGCGATGTTCATCGCCACTTCACACAGCTTGCAGATGACCTTGCCGTCCTTCTCGTAGTAGCCGGTGGGGCCGCAGATCTCACACGCATCCAGACCCACACCATAAGAGGAACCGGACTTTTGAATGACGATGAAACGCACCTTCACGCCGCCCGAGGTCGTGTACTCGAAGCGGTGCAGGTGGCCGTCAGAAATGTCGGCCAGGTTGACGCTCACCTGGTCCTCGACGACGCTGTACGACTCGGGGGCGGACAGCTCAACTTCCTGGCTACCGTAGGCGACGCCGACGGTGATGAGCAGCGCGCCGCACAGGTAGCCGATGGCGGCGGTGCCCGCCATGGACTTATACAGGCGCGAGCGGGCACGGCCCAGGCGGCCCTCGGCCGGGTTAGCTCCAACGGTCGGAATGGAGCGCGAGGCCACCCACGTCAAAACAACGACGACGCCCAGAGCCACGGCGGCCACGATGGTGAAAACGGCCTCATTGTTGATGAACCAGGAGATGACTGCCCACGCTTCCTTGGACGTCTTGATCCAGCGCTTCGCCTTGAGGATGCGCACGAACAGCAGCGCGTAGTTCGACAGCAGCGCAGCCAGGATTACGGCTGCCGGCCATACGCGGTTATTCCACGCGCACAGCCGGTACGACACCCACGTCAGGAAACACACGAGCACCCACGCCAGCGCATAACCGACAATCGCGAGCACCATCGGCGTCGAATACAGCTGCACGCCGCCCGACGTCATCATGAGCGCCTGATTCATCGCGGTGGGCACGGCACGGAACAGGGCGAAAGCAATGAAAAGCGCGCCGACCAGACGCACGAGGCCGTCACCGCGCAGGGCGGTCTCCATGGACGAGGCCGCCCGGGCCTCGTCGTCCATCGTGTTCGTCAGGTGGGCGCGCATCCGGCGTGCGCGTACAGCAACCAGAGCGAGGAAAATCAGGGCGAGGGCCACCGCGATCGGCAGCGTATAGAGGCCCACGGTCTGGCGGTTAACAGACTTGGGGGCTTCAACGTTGATAATCGTGAGGACCAGGGAGGACGCCACGCCCACGATGATGCCGCCCCACACGGCCCTCGAGCGCGCCAACTTTCCGCGGCGTCCCCGTCCAGCTGCGGGCATGAAGCGGATGACGGCTCCGACGGCAAGCATCGTCAGCAGCAACGTCAGCGTCGCCTCACTCATCTGCACAAGCATTGGCTTTCCTCTCTCACCAAAGGCACACCGAAGTCATGCGGCTCCGGTGCCGAGTGTAGTCCCCCACGGGGGCACGGGGCGAGGCCAGTGATCCCGGGTGGAACCACGGCCTCGTCCCCGCGTTGCTTACGCGTCGATCACCACGAAACGGCGGTGGGGTCCCACTGCCAATCCGGGAACTCGGCGACGAGGGGCTCGGTCCAGAAACGGCCCTCAACGCCCGTGGTCTTATCGGTGTGCAGCAGCCAACCGCTGGGGGGCTTGATCGTGAAGGTCACGTCGTAGGTGCCGGCGTCGAGCTTGGGCAGGTTCAGGCCGTAGTGCGGGCCGTCGGACGCGTTCATCGGCATGAGCGTGCCCTCCTGGACGGCCGTGCCGGACTTGTCCTTGATCGCGTAGTCGACGGTCAGGCCGGGGACGAAGTCGCCCGCGCCGTAGCCAAGCTTGTTGTCAGCGGCGGCGGAGACGTCGGCCTCAATGTGCATCGAGGACTCGGCGGCCGGGGTACCCATCTCGGGCTCCATATCGACGGGCTGGAAGTAGACGCCGCCCACGACGAGCGGGCCGACGTGAACATCGTCACCCAGGGGCTGCTCCTCGAAGCCAGCGTCCTCGCCGGGCGCTGCACCCTCGGAGGCCGAGGTGGAGGTGGAGGTGGAGGTGCCCGTCTTGGAGGTGGACGAGGAGGAACCGGCGGAGCAGGCCGCCAGAGTACCTGCGAGTGCCAGCGTGGCCAGGGCCGCGCCGACGCGGAACAGAGAACGCTTCATATGATGATCTCCTGTGCGTGTTGGTTGGGTAAAACGTCGGTGTCGCTCGAGAGGAGTCAGTCCTCAGCCCGCGACTGGGCGGCGGCCTCGCGGGCGAGGCGAGCTTTTCCGAAGAAATAGAGACCGACGATGATGACGAGAACGATGGCTTGCGCGGCCAGGTTCTCCACTCGGGGGTAGATCCCCAAGAGGTCAATGGTGGGGAAGCCGGAGATGGGCGTCAGAGACACGACGTCCGCCTCCTGCAGTTCCCCGATACCAGAACCCGTGAACGTGAAGGCCATGAAAGCCATCAGCAGCGAGGTAATGGTGAAGAAGGGGCGCAGCGGGATGCGAACCGCCGCGAACTGGATGAGCAGGTAGATGACAACGAGGGCCACGAGGCCGACCGCCAAGCCGATCCACACGTAGTGGACCTTGTCGCCCGCGGCGGCGACGATCGGGACATAGAAGAGGATCGTCTCGGCACCTTCGCGCAGGACCGCGAGGAAGGAAATGAAGGCGAGGCCCAGCAGGGAGCCGCTGCTCAGCGACGCATCCGTCTGCTTCTTGATGTACTCGTCCCAGGCCTTGTTGGACGACTTGTTGATCATCCAGTTGGAGACCCAGATGAGCATGACGACCGCGAAGAGCGCAGCGAAGCCCTCGAGGAGTTCCTGGTTCGCGCCCGCCAGGGAGGTGACGTAGCTGAAGAGGACGGCCAGGCCGATGGACAAGGCGAAAGCGAGCGCCACACCGCCCCAGACGATGGGGGTCTTGTTCTTGTGTCCGGCCTTGGCCAGGTAGGCCAGGACTGCGGCGACGACAAGGATCGCCTCCATGCCCTCACGCAGGATCACGAGGAGGGAGGGCAGGAACTGGGCGAGCCACGGGGAGGTGCCCGAATCCTGAGTGGCCTTGCCAGTGTAGCCGTCGAGGCTGTTGGCATCCTCGCGGATGTAGTTCGTCAGCGTCGCGAGGTGCTGGTCGACCGCCGCCGAATCATCATCGGTCATGGCCTTCTTGAGGAGAGAGAACTCCATTTCGACCTGGGAGACGCGCGAACCGGAGATACGGCTCATGACCTGCTTCTCCATGCCGGTGATCTCGTAGTGCTTGTAGTAGGCCTCGTTGACCTTGTCCTTACCGGCCTTGGCGTCGCCGCCCTTGTAGGCGTTGGCACCGTCATTAAGGATGCCGTTGATAGTCTTGGCGACCTCGCCCCACGCGCCGGGGCTGTAGTCGTCCGACGAGGCCTGGGAGGACGTACCGGGGGCTACACCGTCCAGGGACGCGGCGTCTTCAACAATGTACTGCTTGAGGGTCGTGGCATGACTGTCGACGCCCGCGCTATCACCGTCCGTCATGGCCTTCTTGAGGAGGGAGAACTCCATTTCGACCTGAGAGACACGCGAACCGGAGATGCGGGCCATCACCTGTTTCTCCATACCGGTGATCTCGTAGTGCTTGTAGTAGGCGTCGTTGACCTTATCCTTGCCGCCCTTAGCGTCGCCCGCCTTAAAAGTGGACACGCCTTCGTCGATGAGGCCGTTGATCGTCGTCGCGACGTCGCCCCACGTCTGGTTGGCCGCGCGCGACGGCACAGCGACAATCGCCACGACGAGAGACGCCATGACCAGGGCGACGAGAAGACGAATAGACCGCTGGACAACATGATCTGCGCGAGCACGAAGCACTGCCATCGCTTGCCTCCTGATGGACCGGCGTGATGGGCGCGCCGGGTTGATGAAATTCCTATCAAGCAGCGTAGCCACATCTGTGCCAGGACGATAGTAGTCCGATTAGGTTCTCCTAAATTGCAACCCCGTCGTAACGTTATTTAGCGCCCTCTCGCACTCACCTTCTGGGACCAAAGGCCCGCAATTATTGTTTAGTGACACGATGCCATAAACGCGCTTGCTTGCAGCGATTAGTCAACGTCACCACTCCCCCGCCAGACGCCGTTCTATTTCAAAGTCTGTCAGAATATCCCCGCACCACCCTTCAACGACAGGAAGCAGGCAACAGCCCGTGACCACCGACCCTCGCCCCACCGAAATCTCCCTTTCGCCACAAACACCGACCGAATTCCCCAGCCCCCTGCCTATCGTCACCACGACGACGTACGCCACCCCGGCCTCGTCCCCCACGCGCCCCACCCGCACCGACTGGGGGCGCATCGCGATCTTCGGGATCCCCTACGCAGCGTTCTTCCTGGTAGGAGTGCCGACATGGATCTTCCCCGCATCGTGGAGCCTGACCGCCATCAACCTAGCGATCGACACGGTTTTGTTGATCGTCGTCCTCGCATTCTTCGCACGCGAGTTTTTCCCAGCGTTTTCCTATCTGCGCACGCACCCCTTCTTGAAGATCCTGCTGCTTTTCGGCCTGTGGATCCTGGTCGTCATCGTCCAGGCCGCGACCCGCATTGCCCTCTACGGAGGCAACCCGCCAGTTGCCGAAAACCAACAGCAGGTCATCAACGCCCTGAATGACGGGACCCTTGGCCTGGCGTTCTCCTTCTTCGTGACCGTTGGCGTGCCCCTGGTGGAGGAAATGTTCTACCGCCACATCCTCATCGGCAAGCTCAGTGCGTATGCACCCACATGGCTCGTCGCATCGATCTCAGCGGCGCTGTTTGCGTACATGCACTCTCACCAGTGGCAGGACTTCTTCTCATACCTGCCGCTCAGCATCGTCCTGACGCTCATCTACGTGAAGTCCGGGAAGAACGTCGCCTACTCATGGCTGTTCCACACGCTCAACAACACGATCATGGTGGCCTTGATGTTCACCATGCAGGGAGCTTTGCAGAACGCCTGATTGATGGGTGTGGTAGTGCCCCGCCCGGCTTCGGGCGGGGCACTACCACACCCACGTGCGAGTCCGACAGGTCACGCGTTACACCCCGGCGATCACTGGCTATACCCCAACCAGCCACGCGCAAGCTGACAGGTGACAATCTGGTCCCCATCATGCGCACGTTAACCCGCTAATCCGCACGCGGGCCCTCTAATCCGCACGTTAACCGGCTAATACGAACCTGGGCAGCCCCGCCCACACTCCAACTAGCGGGTTTGTATGCGACGTAGCGGGTTACCGCTCGCAACATCGAGTTCGCGCGCGAACAACACACCCTACCAGACGCCGTTGTGCCCAAAACGCAGACCACCTCGCCCACAACAGCCCATTTTCAGCGTTTTTCGCCGAGGTGGTCTGCACTTTGAGCACCGCACCACCACGAACCGCGACCTCACTGCCTCAAAACGGGGGAATGGAACTATACGAGGACCCGACACGTCGGCGACACGCCGCCAGCTAGGTCCTCATGCTGCAAACCCCCCGAGCGGGCCAGATTGGAAACCAACGCAGGGCATACAGCCCCCGGCTGGTGCCCAACTGCGGTATCCGGGGGCAGCGGCGGGGCCTGGCCGACCTTCAAAGCGACGCCGATCACCCACCAACACACCAGGCACCGCCGGCGTGGAGGGCGACGCGTGAGCTGCGGGACGAGAGAGGCCTGGCTGTGGGGCTTGGCGGCGGTGCCCGTGGGCGGCGGGGCCTGGATGGGATGTGCACAGCAATGAAAAACCCCACCTGTGTGGAGGGTGCCGGAGGGTCCGGAGGGCTTGGCCGGGCTTCGAGATCGACGACTCCGAGCCGAAGGCTCGCGTGTGGCGATCTCGCGGGCGGCCGGACCCGACGGCACCCGGAACACCCGTGGGGCCACAAGCAACATCGGAAACCGGGCGGGCCGCCGCCCACCGGCACGCACAGCGACCCAGCCCAAACAGTCAGGCCTCGCGACGCCCGGAAAACCGGCGCACACAGCCCCACAACGACACGAGGCCGCGACCGGTTTCCCGGCCACGGCCTCGTCGCGCTCAATCAGTGCCACTCAGCAAAGCGGCACCGCCAGCGATCAGGCGGTCATGTCCACGTGGTCCTCGACCGCGGCGCGGCCGGCCTCGAGGCGGGCGACGGGGACTCGGAAGGGGGAGCAAGACACGTAGTCGACGCCCACGTTGTGGAAGAAGTGGATCGACTGCGGGTCGCCACCGTGCTCGCCACACACGCCGAGCTTGATGTTCGGCTTGGTGGAGCGGGCGCGACGCACGCCCTCGGAAACCAGGGTGCCCACGCCGTGGACGTCGATGGACTCGAAGGGGGAGACGCCGAAGATGCCGGCCTCGATGTACTGCGGGAAGAACACGCCTTCGACGTCGTCGCGCGAGAAGCCCCACACGGTCTGCGTCAGGTCGTTGGTGCCGAAGGAGAAGAAGTCGGCTTCCTCGGCGAGGTCCTCGGCCGTCATGGCGGCGCGCGGCAGCTCGATCATGGCACCGATGGAGACGCCGGACAGATCGACGCCGTGGGCGGCGGCGACGGAGGCGATGATGCCTTCGGCCTCTTCGCGCACGAGCTGGAGCTCACGCACGGAGCCGACGAGCGGGACCATGATCTCGGGACGCGGGTCGAGGCCGCGGCCCACGAGTTCGGCGGCAGCCTCGCACAGAGCGCGCATCTGCAGGGCGAATAGGCCGGGCAGGTAGATGCCCAGGCGCACGCCGCGCAGACCCAGCATGGGGTTCTGCTCGTGCATGCGGCGGACCTCGACGAGCATGGCCTCGTCGGCGGGGTCGAGGGTGCCGGTGGCCTTGCCGACGGCGACCTTGGTCTCCAGCTCGATAAGGGCGGGCATGAACTCGTGGAGCGGCGGGTCGATGAGGCGCACGGTCATCGACTTGCCGTCCATGACCTCGAGCATCTCGAGGAAGTCCTGCTTCTGCAGCTTCTCGAGCTCGTTGAAGGCAGCCTGGCGCTCGTCGGACTCGGGGGCGGAGAGGATCGCACGCTCGACGAGCGGGCGGCGTTCACCCAGGAACATGTGCTCGGTGCGGCACAGGCCGATGCCCTCGGCACCGAACTCGATGGCGCGCGTGGAGTCGAGGGGTGTGTCGGCGTTGGCGCGCACGCGCAGGCGGCGGACCTTGTCGGCGTGGGACAGGAGCTTGTCGACGGCCTCGACGAGCTCGCGGGTGCCCGCATCCTCGCCGGCGGCGGCGAGGCCGGCCTCGAGGCCTTCGGCGAGGTAGGTGGTGACGGGCGAGTCGGTCACGGGGACCTCGCCGCGGAAGATTTCGCCGGTCTGGCCGTCGATGGCAATGGTGTCGTCAGCGGTCAGGACGAGGTCACCGATGGTGACGGTGCCGGCGGCAGCATCGATGACGAGGGACTCGGCACCACACACGCAGGTCTTGCCCATGCCGCGGGCGACGACAGCGGCGTGCGAGGTCTTACCGCCGCGCGCGGTGAGGACACCCTCGGCGGCGACCATGCCGGGCAGGTCGTCGGGGTTGGTCTCGCGGCGCACGAGGACGGTCTTGATACCCTTTTCGGCGGCTTCGATGGCCTGCGCGTTATCGAAGGCAATCTTGCCGACGGCGGCACCCGGGGAGGCGGCCATGCCGCGAGCGATGAGTTCCTTCTCAGCCTTGGCGTCGAACTGCGGGAACATCAGCTGGGTGAGCTGGTCGCCGGTGACGCGACCCAGGGCCTCGTCGCGGGTAATGAGCTTTTCGCCCAGAAGCTGGGTGGCGATGCGGAACGCGGCGGCGGCGGTGCGCTTGCCGACGCGGGTCTGGAGCATCCACAGCTTGCCGCGCTCGACGGTGAACTCGATGTCACACATGTCGCGGTAGTGGGTTTCGAGCTTGCGCATGATGGCACGCAGCTCGTCGTAGACGGGCTTGTTGATGCGCTCGAGGTCGGACAGGGCCAGCGTGTTGCGGATGCCCGCGACGACGTCCTCGCCCTGCGCGTTCTCCAGGTAGTCGCCGTAGACGCCGGAGTGGCCGGAGGAGGGGTCGCGGGTGAAGCACACGCCGGTGCCGGAGTTTTCACCCATGTTGCCGAACACCATGGTGCAGATATTGACAGCGGTGCCCAGGTCGTGGGGGATGCGCTCGCGGCGGCGGTAGATGCGGGCACGCTCGGTGTTCCAGGAGCGGAAGACGGCCTCGATGCCCATGTCCATCTGGGTGCGCGGATCCTGGGGGAAGTCCTCGCCGGTCTGTTCCTTGACGATGCCCTTGAAGGTGTCGACGAGGCCCTTGAGGTCCTCGGCGGTCAGCTCGGTGTCGCCCTTCACGCCGCGCTCGGCCTTGAGGTCGTCGAGGGCGTCGGAGAAGAGGTCGCCGTCGATGTCGAGGACGGTCTTGCCGAACATCTGGATGAGGCGGCGGTAGGAGTCCCACGCGAAGCGCTCGTTACCGCTAACGGCTGCGAGGCCGAGAACGGACTCATCGTTGAGGCCGATGTTCAGGACGGTTTCCATCATGCCGGGCATGGAGAACTTTGCGCCGCTTCGCACGGAGACCAGGAGCGGGTCGGCGGGGTCGCCGAGGTGGCGGCCCATCTGATCCTCGACGCCGCGCAGAGCGCGGGTGACCTCGGTGGCAAGTGACTCGGGAACGGCCGACTCCTTGAGGTATGCGCGGCACGCCTCGGTGGTGATCGTGAAGCCGGGGGGAACAGGAAGGCCGAGCTTCGTCATCTCGGCGAGGTTCGCTCCCTTGCCTCCGAGCAGGTCCTTCATGGACTTGTCGCCCTCGGAGAAGTCGTACACATACTTGACCATCGTGGTCCTCAACTTCCATGTTTGCGATGATTGGCCCGACGCCGGGCCGCTACCACAGGCAAGGATACACGCCTCAAGGGACTAAGGTCACTTCAAGGCACACCCTCTTATGATTGTCCTGACATGAACGAGGCCGTGGTTGCTTGTCGGGTATCGTACCCTCGCGCGGGAGCGGGCGTCAGGCGGGTTGGTCAGCGGTATCGGCGAGGCTGTCACGCAGGCACCGGCGGGCGTGGCGTTCGGTCGGCGGGGCGGGTAGACGGACGTGGGGCGGGCCCGAAGGCCCGCCCCACGAGAGCTGCGAGAGCCGCGAAGGCGACGAGGCTCGCCTGGCCACCTACCAGCTGCCTCGGTCTTCGACCCTCTGTCGGGTGATCGTGAAGACGATGTACCGCTGGCCAGCCTCATCGAAGCAGACCGCGCCACTCACGTCCAGCCAGATACGGTACTCCCGTGTGATCACCGTGATGTTGTAGGCCGCCAGGCTCCCCGGCAAGCTGTCACTGACCTCCCCTACGTCAATTGACTCAACATCCGCAACATTAAGATCGGGACACAGGGCCTGCTCCTGATTTTCCCCACGAATGCACGATTCCAGAAGAGGCACGAATTGCTCCTGTTGCCAGGCCTTCGTTTCCTCGTTCAAGACGATGTCAATTTGGTGAGGTTCGTGATCATCGATCAAGTCGATTATGGCGCCCGACGGAACGGAGTCGACACTGTACTCGGTATCTTCACTGACCCGGGTGACACTGATGTCATAGACGCCGGGATACGCGTACACTACGCCGCCGCCTCCAGCGAAGTGCCACAGGTCGTCGGTTACGGGAGGAATCATTCGGTAATTCCCCTTGGTCGCTCCGACGTCCCCGAGTGACACTCCACCGATCGACAGGTCTGAGGCGTACCCTTCCGCGGACACAGTGACCTTACGCGCCGCACTGGAAACGACCCTCCACGAGCCAATGTACGGCCTGGGCAGACCAGAACGCTCCAGGTAAATCACGCGACTCGTCGAGCGGCCGTCGGCCGTGAAATCGATTGTTATTCCCTGCCGCCCGTTGCCATCCGGGTTGGTGTGCACCCACACACCGGTCACGCTCATCGCTGGGCTAGCCTCCGACACGCGGCCACGGCGCAAGTCGACGGCGTCGCCACGCCCCACGCCGCTGCCAGCGTCCGCATCGGCGCTCTCAACCGCCATCGCGTCCTCGAATCGTCCCTGCGCCACGGCCTCGGCATAGTAGCGCGCCGCTGCCTCCGCGCTCACGCTGAACGAATACACGAGGCCACCCACCACCGGCAGCACAACGAACACACACACGAGGACAATGATTATCCGCACGCGTTTCTTCATGACACGCTCACTCTCACCAGGCCGCTGGCAGCAAGCATCAGCGCGCGCAACCTCCAGCAGGTCTTAACAGCCACCCTAGTACATACGCGTGTGGGGTGGGCCAAGCGGTCCACCCCACACGCGTTTGAGTAGCAGATCAGCGCACGCGGAACTCAATCGTGGTGCCCTCACCGACGTCGATGAGGTCACCGTCGTTCAGGGCAATCGTCACCATGGGGGTGACATCCTGGAAAGAGCCGTCTGCGTGACGCAGGACGGTGCCATTGGCGCTGCCCAGGTCCATGAGCGCCCACGAACCCGGCGTCGTCATCATGACGGCGCAGTGGGAACGCGAAATCTCGGTGGCCGGGCTGGGCACGCGCAGCACGGTCGCAACGGGGCGGCCGGTCAGGGCGCGGGCGTCGGGGTCGCGGCCGATGACGACGTCACGCGAGACCTCAACGGGCACGGTGCCGCCGTGGATCAGGAAGGCGACGGGCGCGGCGGGGCCAGAGTTGACGGGGGCGAGGCGCAGAATCGTGGCCTCGGTGTCGGTCTCGGCACCCAGGTCGGCCAGGCCGGCGGCGCTCATCGCCTCGGGTGCGGCGGGCGGTTCGGGTGCCGTCTCCGGCTCGGGTGCCGTCTCCGGCTCGGGTGCCGTCTCCGGCTCGGGGGCAGGCGCGGGTTCCGGCTCAGGGGCGGACTCACGCTCCGCTTCCGGCTCAGGAGCAGGCTCGAACTCGGGGGCAGACTCACGCTCCGCTTCCGATTCAGGAGCAAGTTCGGTGTTTTCCTCCGACTCGAACTCGGACGAGGCCTGGGCGGGTTCCACGAAGGCGGCACCACGGTCGATGGTAGCGGTGCGGTCGAGGGACTCAGCCGTATGGATCGGTGGCTCGACGGCGTCGGCGACGACGTAGAGCTCGCTCGAGGTCTGTTCGAGGTCCTCGGAGGGCACCTCGTCCTGCGCATCATCCGTGGCGTCCTTGGGCGCGTACGGATCGGGGGCGGTGCGGGAGGCACCGGGCAGCGAGACGGGTCCGTTGCTGGTGGCCGCGAGGAACTGGGCTTCGACGGCAGCCAGGTCAACCGCAGGCGCGTGCGTGATCGTAGGTTCGGGCAACTCTTCGCGGGCGTCGCGACGGGCGCGACGCTCGTGATCCGGGATATCCGGGTTGATGAGGAAGCCCATCGTATCAACGGGCATCGATGCGAGGGCCTCAACCTCGTCGAGCGCGCGACCGATGCGGATCTCGCCGGCCTCGACGCGGTCTGCGGCGGGCACCATCCACGTGATCTCGTCACCGTCAATGATGGTGGCCTCGAACGTCTGCCACTCGCCCGGGTTGAAGGGCCAGGCCCAGATCGGGTCGTTCCACACCTGCTCGGTGATCTGGCCGGCGGCGCGCATGCGCAGCTGAATATTGCCGAGGACTGTCAAGTAGGGTTGTTCGCCCGCGCAGTCGAGGAGCAGAACATCGCCCTGCTCTGCCTGCACGTGGGAGAGCCATGCCTGGGTGTCAGCGCGCCCCCACACGACGTCGGCCGCGGAATCCGCGAAATCGAGCGGCACCAACGCCGCGCCGAGGGGTCCGGTGACGAGCATCGCGCCCTGTCCGCGACACAAGAAGCGTCCAATCTGAAGCATCAGTCACTGCCTTCTCTACGAGGAACCCGGCGCGCTGTCTGAATCGACGCCGGACGTACTGGTTGAATCATCCGATTCATGACGTTCGTTGTCAATGCTACTCGTGATTCTTTTCCTGCGTAGACTACTACGGCTGTCGTGTTGTCGCGAGTGCCCGCTTCGAGGCTGGCTTTCACGAGTGCGTCAGCGGTCCCCTGCGGCCCATTGCCAGCAGCGACAATGGCCTGGATCTGCGAATCCTGTAGGACGCCGTGCACGCCGTCTGTACAGATGACCGCGCGGTCGCCTTCCTCCATCGGCATGATGGTGTAGTCGGCTTTCACACTTCCGGTTTGTCCGGCACCCAGCGCCTTGGTCACGACGTTGGCTGGAGGAATGACCTGGGGCGCGCCGGAGGTCGCCGCCAGATCGCGAGCCTCCTGCAGCGCGGAGTGGTCGTGGGTGAGCTGGCGGATGCCGCCGGCACCGACAACGTAGGCGCGTGAGTCGCCAACATTGAAGGAGAGCCAGTAGGCACCTTCGGCGGTCCACAGGACCATCAGACCGGAGAGTGTCGTGCCGGGGGCACTCATCGGATTGTCAGCAGGTGCCAGGGAGGCCACGGCCGTGGCGGCTGCGTCAATCGCGACGGACAGATCGACCAGGTCGACGGGACGGTCTCCGAGTCGATCAGGACTCAGGAACTCCTGCAGTGTGAGGACGGCCTGTGACGAGGCCCGGGCACCGCCGAGGTGGCCCCCCATCCCATCTGCGACTGCGAAGACGGGCGAGACCGCCAGCCAAGAGTCCTCGTTGTGTGAGCGGACCGGACCGACGTCGGTCGACGCACCCCACAATAGTGGAGCACGCTCGGCATGTTCACCCTGAGCCATCTACCTTTGTCCTTCTCGCTACGTTGTACGCGTGGGATAGCGCGTAACGCATTCATTCTACACGTGCATCATTAATGGTTACACAAAATGGACCGCAATTCGCCCTGGTCAGCCACGCGCTGGAATACGCTACACGGGTGGTCAGGGAACAGTTTGACAGGCCCTCACAGGCTCGGACATACGGCCCGAGGAACGCGACACCGTCGTGATTTCCATGCAGTTTTCGCCGGTGACTCCATCCACGCTCACCGTCGCCGCCTCAACGCTGCCGCGCGTCGTGCCCACGGGGCTGCTCCCCTCGTAGGAGTACGTCACATCCGCCGTTGCCAGGCCCTCGGGCACACTCCACGTCCACGTCACCTGGCCGTCGGCATACTCTCCTGCGAGCGAGGTGACCTGCGGGGGTGCTGCTCCGAGGGGGTTCTCCGCGTTCGTCGACGCACTCGTCGTCTCTTCAGCAGGGGCGATGCGTGTGAAGGATCCTTCGCCCCGCAGAATACCGACCACCAGCCCAGCGCCAATCACCGCGGCCAACAGAGCCAATCCCACCGCGGCGACGGGATTCAAGCCCCGCTTGGAAACGTCAGGATCGTCGACCGTACGACGGGCCGAAACCTCGGCCTCCTCCGTCGAGCGATCGGCCTTCCACGAATCAGCCACGGCCTCGACGCCGCCGGAACCCGCCCCACCCTCGAAGGAATAATAGGATGATGAGCGCATGCGCGTGTCGTCCGGGTCGATGGTGGGGGCACCACGCGGGCGCGTATTCTGGTCGCCAACAGAACCGGCCGAGGCTTTGGAGCGCTTCTCCTTGATTTCCATCTCGGTGCGCGCGTAGCCCAGCTCTTGTTGGACGCGCTGGAGGCCCTTGCCGAACTCCAACGCCGTGGGGGTGCGCTCATCCGGATTGATTGCCATCGCCGCGCGCAACACACGCTCAAGCTCCGCCGGCGCGTCCGCGCGGCCCAGGCCTCGCATGCGGCCCCGCTGCACGCGGTTCGCGATCGACGCCGCTGAGTTATCCCCGATGGGATCCTCGAAGGGGCTGCGGCCCGTGATAAACGTCCACATCGTCGACGCGAGCGCCCACACATCCTGCGTCGGCACGGCCGGCGAGTTCATGTCCTGCTGCTCCGGGGGTGCCCACAGCACCGAGAACCCGTCAAACGCGCCGACCTCCAGCTTGCCGATCTTCGAGGCGACACCGAAGTCCGCGAGGACCGGCTTCCCATAGGCATCCAGCATGATGTTCGACGGCTTGATGTCGCGGTGCACGTAGCCTTGGCGGTGGAACATTTCGACGACGCCGCACACCTTGATCATCGTGTCCAGCGCCGTCTCCAGCGACATTGGCCGCGCGCGCACCTGCGTCAGCAGGTCAGCAACCGGGCAGTACTCCATCACCAGGTAGGCGCGGCCGTCGGAGGTCGTGCCCACGCCGTGCAGCTCCACCACCGCGGGGTGGCCGGCCAGCAGGGTCATGGCGTCAGCCTCGCGGTGCAGCTCGAGGGTGCCTCGCTCGTCCCCTTTCGCGCGCACCACCTTGATGGCCACGTCGCGGCTGGGCAGCTCCTGGCGGTACAGGAACACGTCGGCGAAACCACCCTGGCCGAGTGGGCGAACCCACCGGAAGCCGGGAATCTGGGGGCCACACGTGCCCGCGACCGCTGAACTCACTGGTCGTTCTCCTCCTGCATCGTGCGCGCAACTGCTGCGCTCAACCGCAGCTTACGGCGCATTCGCAGGCTTCGCAGGGACAGCGCGCGACGCATGCGCGCAAAGAAACCCGCGTTCTTGCCGACCTGCGAGCGCAGCGCACTCACCTGCACCCACGCGTCACGCGCGCGGTCGCGGGAAGCGCCGTGAGACGCGAAGTCCGCGACGTCCGCATAACGGGCGATCACGACCGGGGTGGGAACGTCGTCACCGAATCGGCTCCACCCGTCGATCACATAGCGGCCCTTGGTCGCCGAGGCCTCGTCGAACTCGACCGAATCGGTCGAGCCGTCATCGCCATGGCGCACCGCACCCGTCACCAGGCTGAAGGGGTCACCCGGGTGCTCGCCGAGGTTCCACTGGGAGGCCAGCGACCAAGCGGTCTCCTGGCGGGTGCGTCCCACCTCGATGGTCAGGCCTGAGTCGGCGGCCAGGTCCACGACCTCGTCCCACGAGCCGATCAGCGCGTTGGCTGCGGCGGCTCGGCGGCGGTGGCGTCGACGTGCGGCCTTGTAGGCCAAGATCGTCAGAGGCGGCACCAAGATCAGGAGGATGCTGCCCGCGACACCGGCGACGACGCGCCAGGGGAAGCTCTCATCTGGTGTCTTTACCGGGTCCGCGTTCTGGTCGCGCATCGACGGCGGCAGCTCGGCGGGAGCCTCCGGGGGCTCCGGCGGCTGGAGGACCTGCGGGCGCGGTACACTGCGAGGCTTGGGCACCTGCGTCTGCGGCGTGTGGTCACGCGGAGGGGTGGGATCAAAGACGGCCCAGATGCCGTCTCCGAATTCGACCTCGACCCAGGCGCGGATGTCAGATCCACGCAGGGAAGCGGCACCGCCCTGCGAGCCGCCCTCGGGGTAGGCACCCATGACGACGCGAGCGTTGATGCCCAGCTGGTGGAGCATGAGGGCCATGAGGGCCGTGTATTGCTGGTCGTCGCCGATCAGGTTCTCGTCGCTGGAAATCATGCGCTCGAGGCGGTCGGCGCGCACGCCGGGACGCGAGAACTGCGTGTTTTCGTTGAGGTAGTAACCGTAGGTCGACAGGTGGTGCTCGATCGCGCGCGCGGCGGCCAGAGCCGTCGACGCATTCTGCGTCAGATCCGTGGCCATCGCGCCGAGGCCCTCGGGCACATGCGTGTCCTTCGACGTGTTGGGAGCAACTGAGAGGGAGGATAATTCCTCGTCGCGGATGGGTTCGACGAACGTGGTGAGCACGTCATAGGTCATCGTGCCCGCGCGCCCTGTCGTCAGGGCCGCGTTCCCCCACGTGTCAACAAAGAGGCCGTCCTTTTGCGTGTCCGCTCCGGTGCCGGAGAAAGTAATCTGCGAGGGGATTCCTAGGACGGGTACCCACGGGCCGGACAGGCCGTTGGTTGACACGGTGACGGTTGAATTGCCTTCGGCACGCCCAGGGATCGCCGTCTCGACGGGGATGTAGCCGGAGTGGCCATCCCCTCGGTTTTCCGACATGCCAAAAGTGGTGCCGTCGTAGACGTCCATCGCGGCGATGCGCACGCGCTGGTTTTCGGGCAGGTCGGAGACGGTAATAAGCGTCTCGTCCTTCAGGTCGGTCGTGTAGTGACGGAACGAGGCCATCGGCGAGGGGTACGCCTGGATGTCCAGCGGCGGCTCCACGAGGTCGCGGCCAACGACGCGCGCCCTGGACTCGCCCAGGTAGGAGGCGGCAGGCAGGGCCACGCCCACGGAAATTGCGAGCATGAGTGTCGCGCCGAGAATGCGCCTGCCCACGTAGACCGTGGAGCGAGAGCTGCGCCCGAGGGTATTCTCTGCCCCGGCCGCGCCGGAGCGGCCCACCAGGACGTCCTGCCCCAGCGTGATGCGCTGGTACTGAGCGGCTGCGGCCCACCACGCGCCCAGGAGCGCCCACCACAGCAGGACCGCCCACACGGGCAGCGCGTGGCCTGACAGGCCAAAGAAGATGGCGATCACGCCCATCGCGACGAGCGGGATGGACCCCAGGATGGCGCGCCCAGCACGGGCGGTGATGAGGCCTGAGAGCACGGCGAAGAGAAGGCCGCTCATCCACGGGACGAGGCCGGGGCCCGAGTATGCGGACACGGGTGCGGTCAGCGTCAGCAGGTCCTTCCACGCGCGGAAGGAACCCAGGACCATGACCTGCAGGGTCTTGCCGGTGGGCAAGAACCCGAAGAGGGCCTCGGCGCGCAGGGCTGCGGCGCTCCCAAGCAGGAAGTAGGCGACCAGGACGGACAGGACCGTCGTGAGCATATCCCAGCGCCACTTCGTCGACGCGTAGGCGATGAGCAGGCCGCAGGCCACGCCCGCGCCCGCCGCGATAGCGCCCACTCCCCCGCCGAAGACGGGTTCGAAAGCGGCGACCGGCCCGGCGAAGAGGACCGCGAGGACGAGCAGAGACCACATCGGCAAGCGCGTGCGGATTGTCGCGAAGCGCTCCGTAATTGTCAACAGGCGACTGCGCGTGGTCCTCGGCTTGGGCATGTGCGCCTCAGAGCGCGCGCCCGCGAGGGCGTGTGCTGCCGAGGGCTGTGTGGGTTCATCCACCGAGCGGCGGTCCGTCTTAATGGGAGAGCCGGGGACGGCCTCGCCCTGAGGATCGACGCGCTGGGCGCGGGGCTTGGTGTTCACGTTGCTGCTCATGCCAGACCCCCGGCGACGATAATGCGCGGCAGGTCATCCAGGGTTGCACAGTCGAGGAGGACTCCTCGGCCGAGGTTTCGGCGGGCGCGCGCTTTGTTCACGCCGATACGGATGATGGATACGGGCACGTCGATGGGCGCCAGGCGAGCCAGGTGAGCGGCGTCCGAATCAGTTGTCTCGGGGCCGACGATGAGCGTCAGTGCGGAGACTCCGGGGCGTTGAGCCACGGCCTCGCGCACGCGCAGCGCCAGATCCCCGAAGGAACGGTGCGAGATTTCGGACAGGGAGTCCAGGAGGCGCATGGCGACCGAGGACGGCAGCCACTCATCGGTCGTCGTCACCGACACCGGGCGCGAATCGCGCAGGTTCGCCAGGCCCAGGGAACCCGCGACCGACACGGCGGTCTCGAAGGAATCGTGGTCCCACGCGTCGCGGGAGGTATCCAAGACGATGACGTGGTGGGAACGGTGGGTCTCCTCGTACTGGCGCACGATGAGCTTGCCGAGGCGAGCGGTCGACTGCCAGTGCACGGCGCGGTGGTCATCGCCCGGCTCGTAGTCGCGCAGCGCGTGGAAAGACACGTCGGAGCTGGAGAGCTTACCGGTGGACACGCCCTCGACGTCCAGCTGGAAGCCGGTTGCGTCGAAGGGGACGCGGACCGTACGCGGGTGGACGTGCAGGACGACGGGTTCATCCCAGGAACGCACGCGGCGCAGCAGGCCGAGGGCATCGGAGCGCACGGAGCGCGCAGGGCCGACATTGATGAGGCCTCGGTGACGCGAAGAGATCAGGAACATCTCGTCCCACGTCGCGTGCGCCCCCAGCGGAGGAACGACGAACTCGCCCGTTCCCGTGCCGATCGGCAGTTCGATGATGCCTGCGCGCACCGGACGGGCACGCTCGTTGCGCACCACGAGCTCGCCGACTGCCGTCTGGCCTGCGACGATACGTTCGTTGGGCACGCGGATCGACACGAGGTGCGGGGGCTTCCACGCCACGCGCATGGCCGCAAGCACCAGGGCGACGACGCCCGCGAGGGCACACGCCAGGGCCTCGACCCACCGGAGGGTCGCCGCGAGAATCAGAGAGACCGCGACGAAGAAGACGAGCGCCCACCCGGTGGGCGTCACTAGGTCGGCCAGCGCCTTCAGAAGGTGCTGACGGGAGGCCTGCGCCTTACGCGGCGAGGCCATCGTTGCATTGTTCGAACGCTTCCCTTGCATCGTCGTTTCCGGTCGGCGCGTTACGCGCCCACCGCCGGGGCAGGCACCGACGTCAGGGCGCGCTGGATGACGCCCTCAGCGGTCGCGCCGGAGAACGCGGCGTCGGGGTCAACGATAATTCGGTGCGCCCACACGGGCACGACCAGGGCCTTGATGTCGTCGGGCAGGACGAAGTTACGCCCCTGCGCGGCCGCCCACACGCGGGCGCAGCGCACCATGCCGATGGCACCACGGGTGGACACACCCAGCAGCGAGGACTCATCGTCGCGAGTCGCTTCAGCCAGCGCCGCCACGTAGTCGAGGACCGCGCGGTCCGTGTGGTTCGCCGAGGCCAGGGCGGCCCAGGCGACGATGTCCTGACCGGTCACGAGGGGCTCGAGGTTCTTCGAGCGGTCGGGGGAGGCCGAGCCGTCGAGGACGTCGATCATGGCGGCGCGCGAGGGGTAGCCGATCGAGGTCTTCATGAGGAAGCGGTCTAGCTGGGCCTCGGGCAGCGGGTAGGTGCCTGCCTGTTCGACGGGGTTCTGGGTCGCGATGACCATGAAGGGCTGGGGCGCGGGGCGGCGCACGCCGTCGACCGTCACCTGGGCCTCTTCCATGACCTCCAGGAGCGCGGACTGGGTCTTGGGCGAGGCACGGTTGATCTCGTCGGCCAGGACGATCTCCGCGAAGACGGGGCCGGCGTGGAAGACCCACTCGCCCGTCTTCTGGTTGAACATGTTCACGCCGGTGATGTCGGAGGGCAGCAGGTCGGGGGTGAACTGGATACGCGAGTGCGTGCCGTCAATGGTCGCACTGATCGCGCGCGCCAGGGCCGTCTTACCGGTTCCGGGAGCGTCCTCGAGCAGGAGGTGTCCACCCGCGAACATCGTCGTCAGCGCGAGGCGCACCGCCTGATGCTTGTCCAGGACCGCGACGGACACGCCATCGACGAGGCCCTTGAAGACCTGGGCGAACCTGGTTGCATCTTCGATGGAAAGGGTCATGAGTTGTCCTACTGTCTCTCTCGTTGCTTGTAGTGGGTGAAAGTCTTGTGTTTTATTCGCCTCGGCAGTTCTTCACGACCTGCCGCGCATTCAGTTCTCGCTCGGTGATCGACTCCGTAAGGATACCCGGTATACTCGGCGTCCCCTGTGAGAAGCGGAACTCCGTATTTTGGCTCGGTCGTCCAGTCGCCACCGTGCAGACGAGCGTCTTGCCCGACTGGAACTGCGAGGCACGCGAGGCCGTCAGGGTCATCGAGCCACACTCTTGGCCGTTCGGGCAGGCGGTCATCCCGGTGAAGGATGCATCGATCTTGTCAACCGATTCACCCGTCGTAAACGTGACCGTCACCTTTCGGTCCGCCCCGCCGGTACTGACCAGCTCGACGACAGCCGTGTACTGGTGGACCGGCTCAAGAGGCGACGCATTCCACGATGTGATCGGACCACTGAATGTCTGCTTCGTGCCCGCTACACCCTCGATCCACACGTTGGTCTCCTTGACGGAGGTACCTTCAGGAGGGGTCCACACGATTGTTGCGCTGTTGGTATGTGGATTGGCGGAGACTGTAAAAGGCTGGATCGGCGAGTTGTCCGGCGGCTGAGGCTTTTCCTCGTCGCCGCCGTTACCACCGCCGCCGTTACCACCGCCGCCGTTGCCAACTATGCCGCTGACTAGTGTCGCCGGACTCCACACGTAATCATTCGGCCCTCGCTTACCACGCTGGCAGAAGTAGTAGGTCATCATGGAACCCGAAGGAAGCGGACCGAGATCGAAGTCGGCACGGTCGCCGTTATTGAAGCGGACGGGGTTACCGGGCGCCATGCACCCTGGCAGGCTGTCCGCGTAGAAGAGCTCCAGGTCGTTGACCGTGTAGCCGTTCCCCTCCTTCAGACGCGCATTATTGATGCGGATCGTACCCGCGGCATTGTCGGAGGTGGGACCCAACTGCGGCGCGTCCGGGGCCAGGGGAATCGTCTTTTCAGGCTGCGGAGTAACCTGCAGGGTAACCACAGCACCCGCAGATGGCTCGGAGTCTCCAACGGCACTGTGCGCCACGACCACCACCGTGTAGGTGAGGCCGTTCGTCAGGCCCGTGAGCGTACACGTGGTGTTGCCACCAGCCGGGCACGGCACATCCGATCCACCGGCGACGGAAGCGATCACCGTGTAGCCGGTGACCGGGGAGCCGTTCGCCTTGGCCGCAGCCCACGTCGCTGTGATGCTTCCGTCGCCGGCCTCAAGGTGAGGCACGCCGGGAGCACTCGGGACGTTGGAGATGGTGATGGGGTTCGAGGGTGCCGAGCGCTCGGACTCGCCCTCCTCGCTGACCGCAATCGCAGTGAAGGAGTAGGTCCTACCTGTGATCAGGTCGCCGACCTCGCACACCTCCTTGTCACAGGTGGCGACCTGCTTGCCAGTGTCGTCGAAGAGCCTGTAGCCGGTGATCGACGACCCGCCAGACTCGGAAGGCTGGAAGGTCACGCGCGCACCGCCCTTACCGGTGTTTTCGGCGCGCAGATTTGTGGGAGGATTCGGCTTACCCGTGACCGTGACGGTGATCGTGCCCTGGACGGCACGCGAGGGGTCGGCCAGCTTGTCGTTGACCTTGAAGCCGACCGTGATCACGCCGGAGGAGCTGGGCGTGATGGACACGGTCGTACCCGATGAGGTGACAGTCGCCTCACCCGAGGACACGAGGACCCCTTCGAGGGTGATCGGCGCGTCCGGGAAGGGGTTCGTCGCAGCCGACGCCACGTCCACGCTCACGGTCTGTTTCACCTTAGTGGTCAGCGTGTAGACGGGCAGCTGGATCAGGGGCTTGATCGACGCGACGACCTCGACGGGGATCTGGGCCGACACCGTGTGGCCGTCCTCGTCCGTGACGCTCACGGCGATCGAGCCGACCGGCCCCTGCGCGGTTCCCTCGGCGGCCGTGACCGACAGGGTCGCGCCCGACAGCGAGGCCTGAATCGAGTTCGGCGCAGAGTCCATGGTGTAGGTGAACGTGGAGGTATCCACACCCTCGGGGTCGCGCACGGCCAGCGCCAGGTTCTGCACCACGGCCTCGCCCCCGGCCTCGACGCGAATAGCGGTCGGGGTGAAGGTCGGCGGCTGGTTGACCGTGGCCTTGATGCGCACGGGCAACGACAGGGAGGCGGTGAGCGTCCCCGCGTCGGAGGAATCGCCGTCCGCGACCTGGATGAGGAACGCGGAGTTGCCGCTAAACGCGGCGTTCGCGTTCAGGGTCAGCTGCGTGTTGGAATCAGCGACGACCGAGTCGAGGCCGTCCTGGGCCACAGGACTCGACCCCTCGACGAGGCGCGGGCTGCGTCCCGAGCGAGTAATGACGTAGTCCGACAGGTTGATCGTGCGCGAGGTGCCCGCGTCCATCTCGATCGGCAGATTCACCGAGCTGAGGAACGGCGCGGTCGAGTCGCGACCGGGGACCCGGACAACAGCCGAGTTGGTCAGCCCATCGCGGTCGGTGATCGTGTAGACGACCAGGCGCGTGGATTCCGAGGTCGGAATCAGCAGATTCGAGCCGGAGACGGTCACGCCGGCATCGGCGGTGGTCAGGGTGACCTCGTCGATACTGCCGTCGGGGTCTTCGTCGTTCTCGAGGACGTTGACGGACACGGCGGAGCCGTCCGTGGGCAGCGCGTCATAGTCCACGAAGTCGTCGCGGGCAACGGGTGCCTTGAGGGGCGCGTCATCTTGGACGTAGACCGTCAGGGTGCCGCGCGCGGAGCCGCCGCGACCGTCGCTGACCGTGTAGGACGCGAGGTAGGTGCCAACCTTGGAGGGCGTGTGCACCTGGATGGTCGTGCCGGATCGGACCTGCGGGTCGAGTTCGGGCGTGGCCGTCTCGAGGCTGTCCTTCTCGAGGGTGAGCGGGTCACCGTCAGGGTCCAAGTCGTTCGACAGGACGTTGATGGTCACCATGCGATCAGGGCGCGTCAGGACGGTATCGGGCACCGCCACCGGGTTCTGGTTCAGCGAGGGAACAGGCGTGACAGCGACACGGACGCGAGCCGAGGCACGCGCGCCCTGGCGATCCTCGACCGTGTAGGTGAAGGAGTCAGTGCCGGACTCCGAGGCGTTGGGCGTGTACTCAATCCACGTGGCCTTCGCGGTCGCCGAACCCTTCTGCGGCGAGGAATCCACGCCGCGCAGGGTCACCGAGTCGCCGTCCGGGTCAATGCCGTCAAGCGAGACCGGGATGCGGGTGGTCTGACCGGCCGTGGCCCACGCGGTGATGTCGCGGGGACGCGGTGCCTCATTGTGGTCGGAGGCTGCCAGGATCTCGAAGGTGACCGTGCTGGAGGCGCGGTTACCGGCGGAATCGATGACAGAGTAGGTGACATCCATCGTGCCCGGGGTGTCCCCCGCCTCGAGACGCACCTGGTTACCCGTCACGAAGGGCGTCCCCAGGGCGGAGGCTCGGTCATACTCGAGTGTCGACTCGACCTGCAGGTTCAGGCCGGCCGGCGAGCGATCATTCGTCAGAACGGAGACCGTGCCAACATCGCCGACGCGCACCTTGCCACGATCCGGCTTGAGGACCGGCGGCAAGTCGGTGCGGTCAGAAGCACCAGGAATGACGGTCACGCTGGCGCTGGCGCTGCCCTGCCCGTTGGACACCGTGTAAGAGAAGGACACCGTCCCTTCGAGACCTGTCGGCGCAGTCACGCGCAGCAGGTGGCGGTCGATGAGGGCCACCTCCAGGCCGGGCACGGACGAGGAATCAATCGACGTGATCGACAGGACTCCACCCGTCGGGTCGTAGTCGTTAGCCAGCGGCGCAACCAGCACGGATCCGCCCTGCGGCAGGACCGCCGTATCGTTCTCGGCAACCGGGGGCAGCGCAACGGTCTCAACGACCACGACGCGCACCATACCCAGCGTCGTCGCGACGCCGTCGGAGACCGTGTAGGCGAAGGAGTAGGAACCCGGGGACGACGCCACGAAGTCAATGGTCCCGCGTTCCAAATCCGGCGTGATCGACGCACCCGAGGGCGCCCCGGACACAGCGGCCAGCATCAGCGGGTCGCCGTTGGGATCAGTGTCGTTCTTGAGTGGATCCAGAGTGAGGGTCTCGCCCGGGTGTGCCAGGAACAGGTCGCCGTTCGCGACGGGCGGCAGGTTGCCGGCCTCCTGGACGTTGACAATGAGTTCGCCGCGCGTCTCAGCGCCCTGATCGTCGGCGACGGTCAGCACGACGGTCTTCGGACCAGCCGCGGAGCCTTCCTCGGTGATCGTCATCGAGCCGTCCTCCATGAAGGACACGTTCAGACCTTCGGAAGCCTCGGCATTCTTCAAGAACAACGGGTCGCCATCGGGGTCACGCCAGTCGGACAGGGCCTGATACTGGATCTGCGCGCCCTGACCGATCTTGACCGACGACGCACGCAGCTGCGTGGGCGCCTCGTTCTGCGAATAGGGGTGGATCGTCACCTGCACCCGCGCGGAGGCGGTCGCGGTCCCGTCCGAGGCCTCGTACGTGAACGACGTGGAACCCGTCTGATCGGCATCGACGTCCACGATCTGCAGCGCGCGACCGGAGCGCGCGACGGCCACAGAACCCCATGCGGGCTGGCTGGTCGGGCTGGCGGTCAGCACGTCTCCGTCAATGTCGGAGTCATTGTCCAGGACCGGCAGGATCGTCGAACGGCCCGGGCGGATGCCGAATTCGTCATCCACGGCCTCGGGCGGGGTGTTCTCCTCGCG
Source organism: Actinomyces sp. ICM47 (assembly GCF_905369875.1). NCBI lineage: Bacteria > Bacillati > Actinomycetota > Actinomycetes > Actinomycetales > Actinomycetaceae > Actinomyces > Actinomyces sp. ICM47. The sequence goes on along the minus strand of NZ_CAJPJE010000007.1, from coordinate 24,277 downwards.
CTTTTCGGGGTCGGCAATCTCGTCCGTCAGCTCCGGGCTGTCCTGTTCGTCCTCGGACTCCTGGAGCTGGTTTTCGACCTCATCCCAGTTGTCCATGAGGACCATGTTGGAGTCGGGCAGCCACACGTTGCCCTGCGCAACGTCGTTGAGGACGATGGCCTTACGGTTGGTGCGGAAAACTATTTCCTGGGCGCTCTTGAGCGTATCGACGACTGTCTGCTGGTTGTTGGAGGCGTCGTCGCACGAGCGCATGAACGCGCCCGAGCCGACCCACGCGCCGTAGGAGCAGCCCTCGTGGCGCACGGGTGCTGCGGGGATGCCGCTGGGGGATCCCTCGGCGGCGGGGATGATCGTGGGGGCACTGCCCTTCAGGGGGATCCTCACCAGGGACGAGGCCGTGGCCACGAGGACGGAATCGTACGCCGGTCCGGCCTGCTGGAGGACTCCGCCCGCCTCGACGCCTGCGGCGCTGAGGTTGAGTGTCTTGCCGCCGGGCAGGAAGAGGGTGTTCGAGGTGGAGTCGAGGGCGACGACCTGGTCTCCGACGGCCGTCATCGACAGCGACGCGTCTGCGGGGATGCCCTCGATCACGGAGGTCTTCGCTTGATCGACGGCACCCTGCCGCTTAACAGTTGTGAGGGATCCGGAGGAGGACAGCGAGTAGACGGTGCCGTCCATGCCGGTGACAAACGCGCTCGCACCCATGTTCGAGGCGACGGCGGCATTGTCAGAAAGGTTCGCCGGGCTCGGCGTGGTGGCTGACGTCGTCCACAGTGTGCCATCTGTCGCATTCAGGACGCCCAGGACATCCCCACCCTGCATCACAACCGAGCCGGAGGGAAGGGCCGTCGGGGACCCCAAAGCGACCTGGGTAACATTGACCGGCGCAACAGTAAGTGAGGACAGGTCGGACACCGTAACAGTTTCGCCAGCCTGGCCGACATCGAAATTACTAGCCTCGGTGCGCAGCGCGCCGTCAAGGATGCGGGCCTCATAGTCGAGGTGACCGACCATCTGCTTGGACTTATTTGTTACCCAAATTCCGCCATCATTGACGTTTACCTGCGTAACTTCCGCACCCTTGTAGATGACGCCAGCGACGCAGAGCGCAACAACAACCAGCATGAGAACAAGCGCCGGCAGGCGTCGTCTTGCGCTGGTCAGGTTTCGGCGCGCTCGAGCGTTCATAGACCCTCTCTCGATCAATGATTAGTGCCTCGCAAATAGTGTGGCATGAGTTCGCAAGACGTTCATAGTTAATGAGAATCTATCAGAGCCACAATTACTTGACAACCAGAGAGCGACCCGCCGTTATTCGACGGGCCGCTCCCACAGAGACGAAGGTTTGTCAACCTTAGACAATTGGTGAGTAAATCACTCTCCGTTGAAGGTAAAAGTCCGTTCCTTACCCTCTCCAGTGACACCAACCGTGACAACCTGACCAGGTTGCAGCTCTCCGAAAAGGATCCTCTCGGACAGCGCATCCTCGATTTCGCGCTGGATCGCGCGACGCAGCGGACGCGCACCAAGCACCGGATCGAAGCCCACGTCAGCCAGCAGCTCGCGCGCCTCGTCCGTCAGTTGCAGACGCATATCCTGCGCCTCCATACGCTTGGCGAGCTTCGCGATCATCAGGTCGACAATGCGCGCAATCTCCGGCTTCGTCAACGGCGGGAACACAATTGTATCATCAACACGGTTGAGGAACTCCGGACGGAAGTGCTGCTTGAGCTCCTCCGCAACCTTCGACTTCATGCGACCGTAATCATGCGTCGAGTGATCCGCGGTCTGGAAGCCCGTCAGCACGCCCTTATTAATATCGCGGGTACCCAGGTTCGTCGTCATGATGATGACGGTGTTCTTGAAGTCCACCTTTCGGCCCTGCGAGTCCGTCAGGCGCCCCTCCTCCAGGATCTGAAGCAGCGAGTTGAAGATATCCGGGTGAGCCTTCTCAACCTCGTCGAAGAGGACGACCGAGAACGGCTTACGGCGAACCTTCTCCGTGAGCTGACCACCCTCGTCGTAACCGACGTAGCCGGGAGGAGCACCGAAGAGGCGCGACGCCGTGTGCTTCTCAGAGAACTCAGACATATCCAGCTGGATCAGGGCATCCTCGTCACCGAAGAGGAACTCGGCGAGAGCCTTCGCCAGCTCCGTCTTACCCACACCCGTCGGACCCGCAAAGATGAACGAGCCACCGGGACGGTTCGGATCTTTCAGGCCCGAGCGCGTACGACGGATCGACTGAGCGAGAGCCTTCACGGCCTCATCCTGGCCGATAACGCGCTTATGCAGCTCATCTTCCATCTTGAGCAGCTTCGCGGTCTCCGTCTGAGTAAGGCGCACGACCGGGATACCCGTCGACATGGCCAAGACCTCGGCGATTTCCTGATCCCCGACCTCGGCGATCTCGTCGGACTCGCCGCCCTTCCACGCCTCTTCCTTCGCCTTGCGCTCCTCGGACAGCTTCGACTCCTGATCGCGCAGCGACGCGGCCTTCTCGAAGTCCTGATCGTCGATGGCCGCCTCCTTGTTGCGGCGCACCTCGGCGATCTTCTCATCCAGCTCGCGCAGCTCCGGCGGCGCGGTCATGCGGCGGATGCGCAGGCGTGCCCCGGCCTCGTCGACCAGGTCGATGGCCTTATCGGGGAGGAAACGATCCGAGATGTAGCGATCTGCCAGCTCGGCGGCCGCCTGGATCGCAGCGTCCGTGATGATGACGCGGTGGTGCGCCTCGTAACGGTCGCGCAGACCCTTAAGGATCTCCACCGTCTCCTCAACGCTGGGTTCCTCGACCTTCACCGGCTGGAAGCGGCGCTCGAGAGCCGCATCCTTCTCGATGTACTTGCGGTACTCGTCGTTCGTGGTCGCACCAATCGTCTGGAGTTCGCCGCGCGCCAGCATGGGCTTGAGCATCTGGGCCGCGTCGATCGACCCCTCGGCGGCACCCGCACCCACGAGGGTGTGGATCTCGTCGATGAACAGGATGATGTCGCCGCGCGTGCGGATCTCCTTGAGGACCTTCTTCAGACGCTCCTCGAAGTCGCCGCGGTAACGCGAACCCGCGACCAGCGACCCCATGTCAAGGCTGTAGATCTGCTTATCCTTGATGGTCTCAGGCACGTCGCCGTGCACGATCGCCTGGGCGAGGCCTTCAACGACCGCGGTCTTACCGACGCCGGGTTCACCGATCAGGACCGGGTTGTTCTTCGTGCGGCGCGAGAGGACCTGCATGACGCGCTCCATCTCGACGCGACGACCGATGACGGGGTCCAGCTTGTTCTCACGCGCAGCCTGCGTCAGGTTGCGACCAAACTGCTCAAGGATCGCGGAATTCGAGCGCTCGGGTCCGCCCGAGCCACCCACGCCCGCACCCACCGACTCGCGGCCCTCGTCGTCGCCGCGCTGGTAGCCGCTCAGCATCTGGATGACGGTCTGACGCACCTGCGCCAGGTCCGCGCCCTGCTTGGTGAGCACCTGGGCGGCCACGCCCTCGCCCTCCTTCAGGAGGCCGAGCAGCAGATGCTCCGTACCAATGTAGTTGTGGCCCAGCTGCAGAGCCTCGCGCAGACTCAGCTCAAAGACGCGCTTGGCGCGCGGCGTGAAAGGAATGTGACCCTCGACCGGCTTCTCACCCTCACCGATGATCTCAATGACCGAGGCGCGCACGGCCTCGCCCTTGATCCCCATCGTCTCCAGGGCCTTCGCGGCCACGCCCTCACCCTCAGAGATCAGGCCGAGCAGCAGGTGCTCCGTGCCAATGTAGTTGTGCTTAAGACCGCGGGCCTCGTCCTGCGCGAGCACGACGACACGACGCGCACGGTCAGTAAAGCGTTCGAACATGTCTCTCCTTGTTTCAGGGGCAGCTGCCCCGCCGAACTCGGCGTACACCCGTCCCAGTTGACTAGTTACAGACTACGGAAAGCCCGAGCGCCGTGCGCGCGCTTTCGCCCTGGGCGCAGGGACGAGGCCGGGGCACATATCCGGGTCCGAGGCCGTGGCAGGTGAGGCATGCAGGGCTGCGACAGGCGAGTCCGGTCCCCACACCGGGCGAGTCATTCAGATTCAGCGGTCACATCGGGGGTTGGCGTCATGAGAAGCCTCGTGACGGTGTGTCGCCGGCGTGTCGAGCCTCGCATGATGCGATTCCCCCGCGTTACGCAGGGAAGAGCCCCGGTCACGACAGCCAACGGAGCCGGACGGGCAGGGACGGGCACGAGCGCCAGGCGACAGGGCCAGGCCGGGGCACTGGCGCGTCCACGCACACAAGTCACGCATAATTTCACCGGGTCGGTTGTCGACTAGGCTCACAAACGTTGGACTTGCAACGATCATCATTCAGAATCTGGAAGGTTGACAGGGACATGACGTGCGGGATTATTGGGAAACAGCGCCCATTGCCACACACAACAGAGGGCAGTTCAGCAGCACGCGAGGCACCACGTCCGGGACTCAACCCAATCGGGAGCATTGCACCCGATCAGGAGCATGACACCAGCTCCTCACTGGTGCAATACCCACCTAAGAGGTCTAACGCCACTTAGGCACAAGCAAAGCTGCGGACTCATCGTCGGCGCGTCACCGCACAGAGGAACAAGCACAGCCGCGGAAGGCCCTTCGCCCCCTGACGCTAGGCCTCCACGAGGACCGTGAAAGGCCCGTCGTTGACCAGCGAGACCTCCATCATCGCGCCAAACTGGCCGGTCTCGACGTGCAGGCCCTGGCCTCGCAGATCGGCCACAACCGCGTCGACCAAGGGTTCGGCTTCGTCCCCGGGGGCAGCGCGCGCCCACGAGGGGCGGCGCCCCTTGCGAGTGTCCCCATACAGGGTGAACTGCGAGATCACAAGGATCGGGGCGTGCACGTCAAGCGCGGAACGTTCGTCGTCGAGGATGCGCAACTCGGCGATCTTACGTGCAACGGTCGTGACCTGAGTGGGACCGTCGCCGCGCTGGACACCCAGGAGGACGACGAGGCCTTGGCGCGCTCCGATGGAACCCTCCCACACCGGGGTGGCCTCGCCGGTGGTTGCGCCGACGTCACCGGGGGCACCCACGCCACGCGACGAGACCTGAGCGGCAGACCCAGCCCCCGCCTCATCACCAGCAGAACCAGCAGAATCAGCAGGAAGCGCGAGGCGGCCGACGACCTCGCCGTCGACGAGAACCTCGCCCGAAGTTGCCCGCTGGATGACGGCGCGCATCAGCGCGCCCCCAGGGCCGAGCCGAGGCCGCCAAAACCCGTGGAGCCGCCGCGCTGGCCGGCCTCGCGGGAGAGGTCGGCACCCGGGCGGGTCTGCGGGGACACGGAGGACTTGCCGTGGATGGGCACGATCTCCTCCTGGGCGGCGGCGACACCGTCGATGTCGAAGACGGTCGTCACGGGCACGGCGCGCGCGATGAGCGCGAGTGCGATTGGCCCCTCGTCCGCGTGGCGCGCTGACGATGTAATGACGCCGACCTGGCGGCCACCCACCTCAATGGGTGTGCCCGGCGCGGGCAGGTCGCCGCGCGAGCCGTCCAGCTGCAGGTAGGTCAGGCGGCGCGGGGGGCGTCCCAGGTTGAGGACGCGAGCGATGGTTTCCTGCCCGCGGTAGCAGCCCTTCGCCGTGTGGACGGCGGTTCGCAGCCAGTCCACCTCGGGCGGGATCGCGCGGGCGTCGGTCTCGCGGCCCAGGCGCGGCTTCCACGCGGCGATGCGCATGGCCTCCCACGCCAGGTATCCGGCGCGGCGACGTGAGCCTGCCTCGGGGAACGCGGACAGCCACGCGGCCTCGAACTCGTCCGCGGCCTGCCGTGAAACAGCGTGAAACATCATGGGGATGCGCGCGCCGGGGTGGCGCTCGCCCCGGAAGTAGGCGGCCCCACCCTCCACCACGCCGGGCCACGGGTCCTCCCAGGTCCACAGGAGTCCGGGCAGGCCCACCACCGAATCGGCCGTGTTTGCACCCGCGCGGACCGAGGAGAACACGACGACATCGCACTCGGAAACCGCGACGCGCAGCGCGAAACGCATCGAATCAAGGAACGCCACGAAAGAATCGACGTCCGAGCGCTCCACGATCAGGTGCAGTGCCTCACCATCGTCGCTCGCGCCCGCCCAATGCTCGACGCGCCCCTCGGGTGAAAGGATCAGCAGCTCGCGGCTCTCACCGGGGACGAGGCCGGTGACGATCTGCGAGGCCAGCGACGTCAGCCACGTCAGTCGATCAGCCCCCGACACAGAAATGACCGCCAGGTCCGGGCGGCGCACTAGCGCGCGACCAGCCTCGAGGGCCCACTGCTCCCCCGACGGATCCCCAAAGTGCGGAGTCGCGCCGAAGGAGGCCACGGCCTCGTCGACGAACTCGGAATCAACCGAAGGCTCAGACAAGGAAGCCGCCCTGCGAGTCGTCGATGCCGTCGATGACCTCGCCGGATTCCGTGGAGGCCTGCTCGGTGCGGTGCAGGCGGCCCGAGATCTCGACGTCAGCTTCATCCTGGCCATCGAGTGTGCGTTCCTGCGTCCACATGAGTTCGCCGGCAACCAGGCCGAACATGCGGCCCACGTGCGTCAGACGGGGTGCGTCCACGCCGAGCGCGATCGCGTCGGAGACCATCTGCACGCGCGGGCCGACGCTCACGCCGTCCCACACGGCGCTGTGACCTTCGGTGGAGGCGGAGGTCGCCGTGAACTCGCGGGCGTTGTACTGGCCGGGCGGCGGCAGCGGCGCGTCGGAGGGGGCGACGGACACGTACAGGGTCTCTTCGCTGATCAGGTCGCCCTTCTTGATAGCAGCCAGGCCCTGCGCGGCGTCCCACGTGGGGTCGATCGGGGCGGCAGACTCACCCGCGTACACGCGGGTCACCAGGCGCATCTGCTCGCCGACGACGTCGCCGCGGATCTCCTCGATGACGGGCGAATCAGCAGGGGCCTCAGCGGAAGCTTCCTGGCCGGGGGCGGCGGGGTTTGCATGCATGCCCCAGCCCTCCCAGGTTCCAAGCATCCACGCGACGGGAGCAACGAGTGCGGGCAGGTCAGCAGGTATCACCATCATGACTCCAGCCTAACGCGTGGGGCAGGCGGGCACCGCGCGGCGCGGGGGCGCGCAGCTGGCGGCGAACAGGGACGAGGCCTGAGTCGCCTCCCCGGGCAGGTGCGGTTCAGGAAGACGCAGCGGGTAAAAACCTGGCCATCCAGCCGCTACCTCGTTAATGCAATGTCGCCAGCCACCGCCTCGTCGAGGCGATGCACGCCTCAGATGCCGCCGATGCGCGTCATCGCGTAGACGGGCAGGGCAGCGACAAGGAATTTGGCGGCACCACGACCGAGGAGGGAGGCGAGCTGGGCGGAGGCGGCGCGCTCGCCGAGGAGCGCGTCCACGACTGACACGGCGAAGCCGACGCCGGCACCGGTGATGCCACCCATGGTGAGGAATGCGGCGAAGTCGCCGAGGATCTTGGCGATAGAGGGGAAGACGACGGGCAGCAGGTCGGAGGTGTGCCCGAGCAGCCACGCGATCGAGGAAATAATGAGTCCCGCGAACAGGCCGAAAGCCGCGGAGTAGAACACCCCCGCGATCGAGGAGCGCCCACTATGCGCCGACACGGCTACGACGATGACGACCAGGGCAGCCATGGGCACGACGACCGACCAGCGCGCGTGGACCGTCAGGGACACCCACATGGACCCGGCTGTAATGATGAGGAGCGCGGTCACCGACGAGGTGAGGGCTGCGGTCAGCGACGTCGACCCCCAGTGTTCGGTCGTATGACCCACCGAGTGGTCGCGCGGTGCGGGCGCGTCAAGGATCGTCGCAGCCACCAGGAACACGAACATGATGCCGGTCAGGGGGATCGCAATGTCAAGGTTCTTCCAGTACGCGACGCCGATGGGGGTGAGCGCCCCACCGAACGCAAGCACAGCCTGCGCGAGCCACGGCATGTGCAGGCGCGCCAACGTCGGCCACGCGAACGCCAACAGGAACGAGGCGAGTGCAATGACCGGACCGACCGTCCAGCGCGAGCCGGGCAGCCACCACGCGGTGATTGTCAGCGCGGCCAGAAGGGTGACGGTGGCCGTACCAACGCTGACAGGCACTCGCCTGGTGGCCAGCGTGTCGCGGCGTACTCCGCGGCTCGAGTCGGTTCGTGTGCGCGTGGGAGAGGTCGATGTCATCACGCTTCCATGGTCCCACATGTCTGGACTCGACGAGGCCGTGGCCGCCCGCGCGGGTCTTCCTGAGGCGGCGGGCCGGGATTGTGGCGAGGTGGGTGCTCTCATGTCGTCGGAACGCCGCACCCACCCCAACGCTGTGGTGCGCGTAACCGAGAGACGCGGCCCAGGCCTCGTCGGAGAGGATCCGACTGTGGCGCATGCCCTGTGTGGGTTGATCCACGCCGCCACGGCGCGCGTTGGCATGGAGTGAGTCGTAGGGTTGAGGGGCACGCCGGACCGTTATGCCCCGGGCTCCAAACTCTGCCGCTACGAGCGGCCTTCGCGCCGACAGGCGCATTCGGTTCGGCGTGCTTTGTCGTATCTGCGCGCCGAAGCGCACGAGTGTTTCCGTCTCCTGCTGCGCAACTGTCCCCGTCTCGCGCCAGACTGCTAGATCCGTCCTTCCGTTCCTGCGAGCGTCCGACAGACACCGGGCCCGCAAATCAGCTTGTCCGCATGTCGGCCCTCTATTCCGCACGCAAACCCGCTATTCCGAGCGTGGGCAGCCCCGCCCACGTGCGGAACAGGAGGCCCACGTGCGGGTCAACAGGATCCCGCGCATAGGGTGAGGGCCGGCACCGCTGCGCGGCACCGGCCCTCACCCTGTCATCCCCTCTCACATGAGCGGGTAGCGCACAATGGTCGCCTCGCGGCCCGGACCCACGCCGATGGACTGGATGCGGCAGCGCGACAGCTCTTCCAGGCGCTTGATGTAGTCCTGGGCGGCCTGCGGCAGCTCATCGAAGGAACGGCACTGCGAGATATCCTCGCTCCAGCCGGGCAGCTCCTCGTACACGGGCACGGCGGCCTCGAAGCCAGCCTGGTCGAGAGGCATTTCCTCGGTGCGCACGCCGTCCACCTCGTAGGCCACGCACACGGGGATCGTCTCGTAGCCGGAGAGAACGTCGAGCTTGGTCAGGCAGATGTCGGTCAGGCCGTTGATGCGCGTCGCGTAGCGCATGACGACGGCGTCGAACCAGCCGGTGCGGCGCGGGCGACCCGTGGTCACGCCGAACTCGCCGCCCTTGGTGCGCAGGGCCTCGCCGACCTCGTTATCCAGCTCCGTGGGGAACGGGCCCTCACCGACGCGGGTCGTGTACGCCTTGGCGACGCCAACAACGCGGTCGATGCGGGTCGGACCGACGCCGGAGCCGGTGAGCGCGCCGCCCGCGGTCGGGTTGGAGGAGGTCACGAAGGGGTAGGTGCCGTGGTCGATGTCGAGCATCGTGGCCTGGCCACCCTCGAAGAGGACGGTGTCGCCGCGGTCCAGCGCGTCGTTGACGACGAGGGACACATCGCACAGCATCGGCTTGACGCGCTCCGCGAAGGAAAGCAGGTGGTCGGACACCTCAGCGGGGTCGAGCACCTGCAGGTCCACGGCCTCGAAAATGGTGTTCTTGGGGGCCAGGGCGGCTTCGACCTTGGCGCGCAGTTCCTCGGGGTGGAAGAGGTCCTGAATGCGCAGGCCGATACGGTTCATCTTGTCGGCGTAGGTGGGGCCGATGCCTCGGCCGGTCGTGCCGATGAGGTTGTTGCCGCGCGCACGCTCGTTCGCCTGGTCCATGAGGCGGTTGTACGGAGGGATGATGTGCGCGTTAGAGGAGATGAGCAGGCGCGAGCAGTCGACGCCGCGCGAGGTGATGTCCTCAAGTTCCTCGAAGAGCACGTCCAGATCGACGACGACGCCATTGCCGATGATGGGGGTGACACCTTCGGAGAGGATTCCGGCGGGCAGGAGATGCAGCGCGTACTTTTCCCCGTCAATGACGACGGTGTGCCCCGCGTTGTTTCCTCCGTTGAACTTGACGACGAGGTCGGTATGTTGGCCGAGCTGATCAGTGGCCTTGCCTTTGCCTTCGTCGCCCCACTGGGCGCCGAGCACGATGACGGCGGGCATGAGTATCTCCGTAAAGTTTGAGTCCGTCGCGCGGGTGTGCGCAACAGACCCATATTAGCGGAGATTGACGAGGCCGGGGTACCTCGATAGGCCCAGTTCAGTTCCCGGCGGCGGCCAGGGCGACGCCGATGCCCCACGCGGTTGCGCTGGTCAGGGCGGCTATCAGTTCGATGGCAATCGTCCAGCCGAAGGCCTTGAGGGCCTGGAGGGTGGACGCCCAGGCGGTTGTGGTGTCGCGGCTGCGCAGGTATTCGACGACGAAGGTCGTGGCGATCATACCGAGGACGAGGCCGAGGGGCAGGCCGATGAACCAGCCGACGACACCGCCGAGGGCACCCCACACGAGCGTCGATTGGGGGATACCTGCCTTGTTCATGCCGCGCGCGGGGATCACGTATTTGAGGAGCGCGCCGAGGACGAGAACGAGCGCTGAGATGGCGAAAACGATCCACGCGCTGGTCGTGCCGGTCAGCCACGCCCACACGAGGATCGCGCCGCCGACGAGGGGCGCGGAGGGCCAGACTTGAACGACGGCGCCGATGACTCCCAGGAGGATAACAACGCCGACGATAACGGTTCCGAGGACACTCATGGGGGCCATGGTAGCGGCTCGGTGTTTGGGCGGAGCGCTCGCACTGCTAGCCTGAGACCACCACACGACGGAGGGACGAGGCCGTGGCCGGGTTCACGCTCACTGCTGGGCGCGCGCTTGGGCACACTAGTTCCTCTACGACGCCGCGTTCTCAGGGAGACTGATGAGTGCTCTGTTTGCTTTCCGCCCGATGACTGTGTTCGACATATTGTGCCCGCCGCGCGAGGCTTTCGAACGCTGCATGGGCTTTTGGGCGACCGTCGGCATCCGTTCCGAGACCCCCGGGATGGGTGACCAGTTCGCGATGCGCGGCTGGACGGGCACCGAGATCGCAATCGGTCATCGTCGCGGGTCGGGTCCCGACGCGGATCTGGGCGATCTCGGCGCGATTGCCCCCGGCCTCGGAATTGCGTTGTTGGCCGTTCACCTGACGGAGCCGATGCGCAAGCCGATCGACTGGACGCGCCTCATCGTCGCCGCTCGTCCCGTCCCTGGAAGCCACCCGAGGTCCGAGCTGTGGTGTTTCCCCTGGGACGACACGATTCGGGGTCCGCGCCTGACGAAGGCTCCTCTCGACCGCGCGTTCGATAAGCTCGCTCAGACGCTCACCCGCCAGGGGGTCCTCCTGGGTCCCCCACGCCTCGTTAAAAAGAAGGAACTTCCCGGGGATTCTCCCCTCTCCGACGCCGACATCGCGACGATGCACCGCGCGGCACGCAAGGCGACCGGCACCAGCCCTCTCCATTTCCGACGCTAAGGACACCCATGAAACAGTTATTCTCCAGTGTCGGCCGCAGCCTCTCGCTCACTGCGTACCCGTTTACGGTCTTTCGCCTGGCCGTGTCCCCCGACGAGGCCGTGGCGCGCTGCGTCGCCCTGCTACACAAGAACGGCATCCGGGCCGAAACGCCCGGCATGCGCGAACAATTCGCGCGAATCGGCTGGGTAGGCACCGAGCTGGCTACCGGGAACACCGGGAAGGCTTTTCTCGTCGATGCGATTGCCTCGACCACCACGACAGGCATCATCGCCGAACTGTTCCCACGGGCAGTACCCGACCGCGTCAAGCGGGCCTTCCTTGAGAAGACACGCATCGAAGTCATCGCCCGACCGATCCCGGGCGGGATGAGACCAATGTGCGAGCTGTGGTGTCACTTCGACTACACGTCCACCAACGAGACCATGTTCGCGGAGGATTACATCGCGTCGATGTTGGAGGGGGTCGAGCAGTCCTTCCGGAACGAGGGACTCATGATGACCGCCCCCGAGCGCCTCAGATACCGCGATATGCCGCACAACGTTCCCCTAACTCTGCGGACTCTCGGAGCGATGCGCAAGGCCGCGAAAAAGATGACGCGCTCGAATCCCCGCCGCTAACCAACGGACCTGCGGGCCAACGCCACAGCGCAACCGCACGGAGGCCTCGCACACAGACTCTCGCCGCGGGCGCTGGTCAGCGCCCGCGGCGAGAGTCACGACAGGGAAAACCTCAGCCCTGCGCGCGTAGGGAAGCCACCTCGTACAGGGCGATACCCGTGGCGACGGCCGCGTTGAGAGACTCCACGGTCGACGCGATCGGAATCGACACGATCTGGTCGCAGGTCTCGCACACGAGGCGGGACAGGCCCGCGCCCTCGGCACCGGTCACGATGACGAGGGGGCCATCCGCCAGCGACAGGCCGCGCAGGGGCGCATCGCCTCCGCCGTCCAAGCCAACCACGAAATAGCCCGCCGACTTCGCCTCTTCGAGGGCGCGCACCAGGTTCGTCGCGCGAGCCACGGGCACGCGCGCAGCCGCACCGGCCGACACCTTCCACGCAGTCGTGTTCACGCCCGCGCTGCGGCGTTCGGGGATGATGACACCATCCGCGCCGAACGCGCCCGCGCTACGCAGGACCGCGCCCAAGTTGTGGGGGTCCGTCACCTGGTCGAGAGCAACCAGGAGCGGGTGGCCCAGCTGCTGCAGGGAACCCGCAATCAGCTCCGAGGCGTCGGCATACTCGTATCCACGCACCTCGATGGCGACGCCCTGGTGAACGGCACCGTCAGTCGCGACATCCAGGTCTCGGCGGGTGACCTCGTACACGGGCGCGCCCATGGCACTCGCGAGGCGCACAACCTCCTCCACGCGATCATCCTTCACGTTGTCGAGGATGAAGACGCGCTCGATCGGGACCGAGGCGCGGGCGGCCTCGGCGACCGGGTTACGACCGGCGATCAGCTCGTGACCAGGCTTGACGCGGATCGACGACTTGGCGCGAGCGCGCGCAATCGCGGCCTCCTGCGCCTCGCGGGCCTCACGCTTGACCTTGCGCTTGTAGGCCGGGTGGTAGGTGCGGTCCTCGGCCTTGGGGGTCGGCCCCTTGCCTTCGAGGCGTCGGCGCGAGTGCCCGCCGGTGCCGACCTGCGCACCCTTCTTGGTGCCCTTCTTACGGATGGCGCCGGGGCGCCCGCTGTGTGAGGCCATGGTGTCTCCTCGTTTTCTCGTGAACTGACACCAGGGTACGGCGTTCAGGCCGCATCGGGGCCACAGGGGAGCGCCCGGGGGCCAAAATCACGCTCTGACATGCATATTCCACGGTGGCCCCACTGCATCCTCGTCTCTTCCGGACCGACCCCCTGTCAGGCGCGTACCCGGACCCTGCCACGGCCTCGTCAATCGCGCACCCCGGCCGGGTTACACGTCAGTCACGCGCGAGCAACGACGCGATCTTCTCGACCGTCGAGCCGGAGCGGATCGTCACCTGCCGGTAGAAGTCCTCGCGTAGGAGACGCTTGTGGTAGGCGGTCTTCAGGAACTTCTTCTCGTCGAATTTGCCCCAAAACACGGCATGCTCGCCAAAGTACAGGGCTTCGTCACCCAGTTCCATGGCCTCGATACGCTCGCGCACGTGACCACGGTCAAGGCCCCGCGTGTAGAAGAGCGCGTCGCGGCGGGCGACCTCACCGTGCCACCAGTCGGGTAGGTTGTGTAGTTCCGCTAGGTAATCCTGCCCCGTCAAGAGGGCCAGTCGTATCGGAAAGTCGTAGCGGCGCGCCAAGACATGTTCGACGGCCTCCGCCACCTCGTCACGCGGGACATCAGCCTCAGCCTCGAAGAGGAGGTTGCCACTGTTGATGTAGGTGCGCACGTTCGCGAAGCCTTCAGCGGCGACCTGTTCGCGCAACTCGCTCATGACGACCTTGTTATTGCCGCCGACGTTGATGCCGCGCAGCAAAGCCACGTACTCCATGCGATTCCTCCCGTGTTCGCAACGCCTCGCGCCGTCGATTACCAGGGTATGGCCTCGGCTCGCATAGAGCTGCTCATCCCCACGTGGGCCCGCTAACCCGCACGCAGGCCCCTTATTCCGCACGTTAACCCGCTAATACGAGCTTGGGCAGCCCCGCCCACACTCCAGATAGCGGGTTAACGTGCGACATAGCGGGTTACCGCTCGCAATAGCGGGTTCGCATAGAGCACGCACACCCTGCCAGAACACCGCCGCGCCCAAAACGCAGACCACCTCGCCCACAACACCCCATTTTCAGCGTTTTTCACCAAAGTGGTCTGCGATTTGGGCGCCACACCGCCTCAAGTCGCGGCCTCGCCGTCGCCAATCGGGGGAATTGCACGACACGAGCCTCCGACACGCCGACGACACGCCGCCAGAAGGCGTCGTGTAGTGCAAAACCCCCACGACCGCCGGTGCGGAGGGCGCCGGAGGATCCGGAGGGTCGCGGGCCTGGCTGCGGTGCCCGTGGGCGGCAGCGGGGCCTGGCCGGGCTTCGAGGCGACGCGCCGAGCGAAGCTCGCGGCGCGGACGGCTCGCGGGCGGGCCGCCGCCCATGGGCACACAAAACAGCCCGGCCGAAACAACAGTGCGAGGGCCGCTGCACCCGTTACGGGGCGGTACACCCGATCAGAAGGGGTGTAATGCCTACGGATCGGGTGCAGCGCACCCAATCACAAGAACAAACGCGGAATCTGCGAGACAACCGCCGACACACACAAGGCCCCGGGAGCTCGCGCTCCCGGGGCCCTCAGCATTCAGCGATCACCAGCCAGCATTCAACAATCGGCGATCCGTCGTCACCAATCACCGATCAGCAGCCAACAGCCCCTCCACAATCATCAATCGACGATCAGCCGACACTCCACGTCGCGCCGTCGCGGCCATCCGCGACGGTAATGCCAGCGGTGGCCAGCCGGTCGCGTAGCTCGTCGGCGCGTCCCCAGTCCTTGGCGGTGCGGGCAGCAGCCCGCTCAGACAGCACGGACTGGATCAGCGCGTCCAGCGCCGAATGCTCGGCGGCAGCCGCACCAGAAGCACCCGCGCCGATGCCGGCCTGTCCGCGCCACTGCTCCGAAGCGGGATCGAGGCCCAGCACGTCCAGCATGGAGCGGACGAGGACCTGCTCACGGTAGAGACCGGAAACGTCACCGGCAGCAAGCGCAGCGTTACCGGCCTTGAGGTGTTCGTGCAGGACCGCGAGCGCGCCGGCAACGTTGAGGTCGTCGTCCATGGCGGCGACGAAGGCCTCGGGCAGATCGGCGGGACCCAGGGCAATCTCGGAGGTCGGAGCCTCGCCGGAGGCCTCGATGGCGCGGGCGACGAAGGTTGAGAACTTTTCCCAGGCGGCGTGCGCGGCGGGTAGGGTCTCGGGGCCCCATTCGATGGCGGAGCGGTGGTGGACGGTGGACAGGGCCCAGCGCACGGCGACTGCCGGGTAGTCCTCGGTCAGCGCCCCGATGGACAGGACGTTGCCCAGTGATTTGGACATTTTTTCGCCCTTGGTGGTGACCCACGCGTTGTGGACCCACAGGCGCGCGAAGGGCCAGCCTGCGCCGTGGGACTGGGCTTGTTCGTTCTCGTGGTGCGGGAAGCGCAGGTCGATGCCGCCGCCGTGGATGTCGAATTCGTCGCCGAGGTAGCGGCGCGACATGGCGGAGCATTCGAGGTGCCAGCCGGGTCGGCCGCGTCCCCAGGGACTGTCCCACGAGGCCGTGGCCGGCTCAGACGGCTTACTGGCCTTCCAGAGGGCGAAGTCGCGGGGGTCGCGCTTGCCGGCTTCGACGGCCTCGTCGATTTGGGCGTCGTCCTCGGTGGTGCGCATATCTGTCAGGCGTTGGCGGGTGAGCGAGCCGTAGTCGGGCTGGGAGCGGACGTCGAAGTAGACGTTGCCGCGCCCATCCGAATAGGCGTGTCCCGCGTCGATGAGGCGCTGGACGAGGTCAATTTGGTCGGGGATGTGGCCGGTGGCGCGCGGCTCGTACGTGGGGGCCTGCACGCCGAGGGTCTCGTACGCCTCGGTGAATTCGCGCTCGAAGCGATAGGCCCAGGCCCACCAGTCCCAGCCGGCCTCGGCCGACTTGTTGAGGATCTTGTCGTCGATGTCGGTGACATTGCGCACGTAGGTGACCTGGTAGCCGCTGCGGCGCAGCCAGCGGATCAGGGTGTCGAAGGAGACGGCGGCGCGCAGGTGGCCGACGTGCGGGGAGCCCTGCACGGTGGCGCCACACAGGTAGATGCCGACCTTCCCGGGGGTGACCGGGCTCAGGGGCTGGATGCGGGCGCTCTTGGAATCGTACAGGTGCAGCATGGCATCAATCCTACCTGTCAGGGAGAGGGGGCGAGGGAAAGGGGCACGTCCCGGGAGTATGTAACGAGGCCCGGGTCCCGTCGGGCGAAAGCGCGCGGCTTCGCGGGTGGGGCTCGGGCCTCATCGAGTGAGAGAAAACTCAGGCGCCGGGGCGCACGCGCTCGGCAATGAGGGCCTTGAGGTCCTCGGCGGAGTTGGCGAGCGGTGTGACGCGCTCCTCGCGGCCTTCGATGCCTTGGAAGCGCTCGGGCACGGGCGGGAGGTGGCCGGTGGCCTCGAGGATCGTGTCGGCGAACTTGACAGGCAGCGCGGTCTCCATGACGACGAGCGGCCCTTCGATCTGGGAGCGCACAGCGCGGGCGACGTGCACGCCATCGGCCGTGTGCGGGTCGAGGAGGTAGCCGCTCTCCTGTTCCGTGCGCGCGATCTCGGCGAGGCGGTCCGCGTGTGTGGAGGTGCCGGAGATGAAGCCGTAGGTGTCGCGCAGGGCGGCGAACTCGGGTGTGCCGGACAGGTCGAAGGAGCCGTCGCGGGCGAGGGCCTCGTCGAACAGGGCGCGGGTGGCATCCCCGTCGCGGCCGAGCAGGTCAAAGATGAAGCGTTCGAAGTTCGAGGCCTTGGAGATGTCCATGGACGGGCTGGAGGTGGCCAGCGTGTCTGCGGAGGAGCGAGGGCGGTAGACGCCGGTGCGGAAGAACTCGTCGAGGACGTCGTTCTCGTTCGTGGCGACGACGAGGGTGCCCAACGGCACACCCATCTGGCGGGCGATGTGGGCGGCGCACACGTTGCCGAAGTTGCCGGAGGGCACGACGACGCTGACCTTGGACGAGGCGTCGGCACCTTCCTCGGTGACGCGCAGCCAGGTGGCGACGTAGTAGCAGACCTGGGCGAGCAGGCGTGCCCAGTTGATGGAGTTGACGGCACCGACGTGCCAGGTGGCCTTGAAGTCGGCGTCCATGTTGATGGCCTTGACCAGGTCCTGACAGTCATCGAACACACCGTCGACGGCGACGTTGACGATGTTGTCATCGAGGAGGGAGAACATCTGGGCGCGCTGGAAGGCGGTCATGCGTCCGGCGGGGGTGAGCATGACGACGGAAAGTCCGGGGCGGCCGCGCAGCGCGTATTCGGCGGAGGAGCCGGTGTCGCCGGAGGTGGCACCCACGATAGTGAGCCAGTCGCCGCGGCGGGTGAGCTCATATTCGAAGAGTTCGCCGAGGAGCTGCATCGCCATGTCTTTGAAGGCGGCCGTGGGGCCGTTGGATAGGTGGGCGATGTGTAGGTCGGTGCCTTCCAGGGCGTCGACGGGCACGATCTGCGGGTCGGAGAAGGAGGGGGTGGAATAGGCACGGGCCGTGATCGCGCACAGGTCGTCGGCGGGGATGTCGTCGACGAAGAGCGAGATGATGCCAGCGGCCATCGCCGCGTAGCCTTCCTCGCGCAGGACGATCCGCAGCTCGTCCAGGTTGGAGGCCGACAGGGTCGGGTATTCCTCGGGCAGGTAGAGGCCGCCGTCGGGCGCCAGGCCCTCCAGCAGAATGTCGCTGAAGGAGCGGGTGGGCGCATCGGGGCCACGTCGAGTCGAAATATAACGCACGGACAGATCCTATCGGAGAGAAAGCCTGTGAAGCCAGATAGGTCGTATTTCGTCACGTTTTCACGAGGCCTGGGCGGGGTCGGTAGTGTGCGCGCAGCCCGCGAGCGTGTGATAGAAACAACGCGTGAGTAGCATGGATCCTCGCTGGAGCGGTCCGGGTCCTCCCGGCGCGTCGCGACAGACCCAGTCAAACATTTACGCCCCTAACCCTGACAGGTTGGTCAGAGCGGACGAGACGAGGGCGGGCAGCGGAAAGGCTGGGTTTCCTGGGATTCGACCTAGTTTCTGACCGAGGGAGATCCGCTCATCGTTGGCGACACGTTGGTGGACAAGAAGACGGGCGCGCAATCGCAGGCTGCCCCCTGCATCTTCGAGCCGACGCAGCTTCGCACCAGCGCCGACGGGAACGCGGCCTTCGTATGGAAGGACAGCGACAGCGCCACCTATTGCTGTGACATGACGAACGGGCAGGCCCACTCATCCAATCATCCGCGACAGGCATCGGCACTCGTGTGGGCGTATGACGACCTGCTCATCGGCGTCGTGGGATCGGACATCGTGGCCTTCACACCGACCTCGTCGTGAGGTTACTCTGGTGGCATGACTGATTTGCCTTTCCGCATCGGCCAAGCGGTCGACGTGCACGCCTTCGCAGCCCCTGATTCACAGCGCACCCTCATGCTCGCGTGCCTGGAGTGGCCGGGCGAGCGCCCCCTCGAGGGTCACTCGGACGCGGACGCCGCCGCGCACGCGCTGTGCGACGCGATGCTGCTGGCCACGGGCCTGGGCGAGCTGGGCACGGTCTTTGGCGTGGATCGCCCCGAGTGGGCGGGCGCGTCGGGCCGTGCGATGCTGCAGGAGGTGCGCCGCATGGCGACCGAGGCCGGCTGGGTGCTGGGCAACGCAACCGTCCAGGTCGTGGGCAACCGCCCGCGCATGGCCGCACGCCTGCCCGAGGCCGGCGCCGTCATGAGCGAGATCGCCGGCGGCACGGTGACGGTGTCGGCAACGACCTCGGATCGCCTGGGTTTCACGGGCCGAGGCGAGGGCGTGGCCGCGCTGGCGAGCGTCCTCATGGTCCGGGTCGCCCCCGCATCCAACTAGACGCGGCTCCCCACGTCGGCCCGACGCGGGTCAGGCACGCCGATGCTCCTCGCATGGTACAAACGTCCCATGAGTAACGATGATTCTCGCGTGACGCCTCCCGACGATACACAGCCGCGTTCATCGCGCGCACGCAGCGAGGAGTCCCCGAGCGGGGCCGACGCCTTCGTCCTGCCCGAGTTCGATTCCCTGCCGGACTTGGCGCCGCTGCCCGGCCTCGCTCCGCTGCCGGACTTAGCACCGCTGCCCGACCTTGACGAATTCTTGAAGGCCGACCCGCTCGCAGGATTCGACGAGGCCGTGGCCGCCCAGGCGGACACCATCAGTTCGCGCGACGATGACGCACTCCTAAGCGCCGCGCCCGCAGGCGACATCCCATCGCTACCCACAAGTCCGTCGACGCCCGCGGTCCCATCGCCGCCCGCGGTCTCGACCACACCGACGCAGAACACAGCTCCGACGTTCACCGCCGCCCCCTCCCAGGCCGACGCCGCACCCACTCACGCAGCCACGGCCTCGTCACGAACCAGTCCCGCCCAAGAACCGAACGAACGCGTCGCTCACCCTGCGGGTCGCCTGTCCTGGGGCGAGCAGAGGACCACGAATTCCGCCACCCCCATCGGTTTGGCAATCTCCGGTGCCGTCGTCGTAGTCAGCGGCATTATTTCCTTGGTCCACGCGGGCGGCAGCGATCACAAGCGTCCCACACTCCCTCCACCGGCCCTCGATACGAAACAGCAGGTCCTCCACGTGCCCGGATACCGTGGGGCCGCGACGAACACGCATTCCCTGTCGCCCGAGTGGGCCTCGGGCGTCGCCACTGCGTGGACGATCCCCACCACGAACGGGCCGGCGGGGACACCACCGCAGATATACGTCGACGGGTCGGTCCTCTACCTCGCCGCCGACGACCTGATGGAGGACCGGAGGAAATCGGCCGTCACAGTGTCAGCCTATGACCTGTCGAGTAACGAACCCACTCTCCTGTGGACGTCGACGGGTCCGACGGAGAACTCGGCGATTATGTCCTCCCACACGCCCGCGTTCCTCTCGGATGACGACCAGGTCTTTTTCCACGACGTCGTCATCGACAAGGCCACAGGCGCGCAAACCCAGGCTCCCTGGAAGAGGGATTATCCTCTCGCGGTAGCCGACGACATCGTGGTGACGTGCTCAACCACCACGACGTGCAGCGGGTGGACGCGCGAGGGCAGCGAGTGGACAAACCTGTGGACGACGACCACGGCGACACAGTCCGGATACGGGTTGCATAACCATGATCTGGGCTACGCACCTACGGGCACTGCGCTCGCCGGGAGCGGCGCACAGGCCGCCGTCCTGGTCCCCACCGCCCCCAACGAACTCCCGCAGATCCTCAACGTCCATACCGGCGAGGTGACAACCCTGAACAATCCCGACGGGAATGCCAACTATCGGAAGGTCGAGGTGGCCACCGACGGCTTCCTCGTCTACGAGCGCAGCGAACAGGTCGGGTTACTCTTCGAACCCAACGGGACCCTCCAGTCCACGTTCACAGCAGAGCCGCACCTGCCGACAGTCAGCCACGACGGGAGGCAGCCAACGACGTCGGACATCCAAACCTTCATGACAAGCACGAAGGCACAGTGGGCGGCGGGCACGATTGCGCTGACAGGCACGAACGAATGCGCCATCGAGTACAAGCTGACCGCCGACAGCGCCACACACACGATCTCCATACCCTCAGCAGCACGCCCGAATATGACACCGGGCTGCTACTTCGACCCGACCGACGCGCGTGTCAGCGTCGACGGATCGGCTCTCTACATCGACACCTTCAACTTCCAGGACATGAGCAAATATTTCATCGACACCGCCAAGGGACTGTCCTTCACGTCGAATGACCTCAACGAGGCCACACACCTCACCTGGGTCTTCGACGATATGCTGATCGGCCAGACCGACGGCGGAATTCGGGCGTTCGTGCCTGCCTCCTCCTGAGAGCGCACTGCTCACAGGGGCGAGGCCTCGGCCGACGAAAGCGAAGAACCCACGCCCGCGTTCCACACGGGTGTGATAGAAACGTCTCATGAGCAACGACGATGTCCTCGGAACCCCCGCCGACGGGACGCAGACACCCTCCGCGCGCTCGCGGGACGAGGAGTCCCCGGACAGCGGTGGCGTCTTCGCGCTGCCGGAGTTCGGGACACTGCCGGGCTTCGCGCCGCTGCCCGAACTCGCCCCGCTGCCGGATCTGGCCCCGCTGCCCGATATCGGCGACATCCTCTCCTCCCCCGCGTCGATGCCTGGCGACGAGGCCGGGGCCGGGCAGGCGGATACCGCGGGTTCTCGGGATGACGACCTGTTCCCGGGTGCCTCTCCCCTGCCCGGGATCTTGCCGCTACCTGACATCGCCCAGCTACTCGCAGACGCTCCCACCTCGTCCACCGTCGACGACACTCAACCCGTTGCGCCAGAGTCCAGGCCTCTCTCAGATACCGCTCCGACGCCCACCTCCGCTCCCCTCCCCGAAGCCGCTCGCCTGCCGGACGCGGCTCCCTCGGCTTCGGCGGCCGCCACCCAGATGGATACCGTCTCCACGGTCGCGGCCACGGCCTCGTCGCTGGCGGGACACGTGAGCGGCCGATCATCGAGCGGCCGCGCTCCCTTCCGCCTCAAGCCCGAGGAGAGTATCGGCGAGGCTGCCTCCGCCCACAAACGCCTGCCCCGCCCCCTGATCGCGCTCGGATGCGTCGTTGCGCTCGGCGTCGGACTCTCTTTCTGCAGCCAGCAAAGCGTCGAACCGACGACGACGTCGACTCCGTCGCCTACGGCCTCCTCGGCGCGGGCTTCGCACACGCCGACCGTGCAGGTGTCCGCGCAGGCACCGAATCTGCCTACTCGCGCGCCCGGCTACCGTGGGACCGCGACGAACACGCACACACTGTCGCCCGAGTGGGCCTCGGGGATCGCGACCGCGTGGACGATCTCGGTTGAGAACACATCGTCCACGTTCCTGCCACACATTTACGTCGATGGCTCAACCCTCTACGTTGCGTCCAACGCCACGATCAAGGGCGAGCCAGGGTACGCCGTCACGGTCACCGCCTACGACGTGTCGGGGGCGCAGCCCACTCAGCTGTGGTCCTCAACCGGGCACACGAAAAACAACGTGGCCTTGACCTACACGCCCACCTTTGTCTCAAGCGACGACCAGCTCTTCTTCCACGACGTCGTCATCGACAAGAAGACCGGCGAGCAAACCCAGGCCCCCTGGGGCATAGCGTTTCCCCTCGTGATGGCCGACGGCATCCTCGTGACCTGCTCGTCAACAACGACATGCAGCGGATGGACACAGGAGGGCGGCGAGTGGACGAACCTGTGGACCACGACGACGACGCAGCAAAATCCATCGGGGCTCCGTCAGCTCGACCTCGGATACTCGCCCTCAAGTAACGCTATTACCGGCAGCGGCGAGCACACCTCCGTCCTGGTTCCTATCTACAACGACCGGATTCCGCAGATCATCAATATCCACACTGGGAAGATCGCGTCCCTGAGCAACCCCGACGGGGACGGCGAGTACCGAACCGTCGAGGTCACGCCCGAAGGATACGTCGTCTACGAGAATATCGATTCCTACGGAATGCTCTTCGACAGCGACGGCACCCTCCAGTCCACGTTTAAGACCGCCCGCAACCTGCCCATAGTCAGTCACGATGAGACACCTCGCAGCGCGCCGGACGTCAAAGAGTTCCTGACGCACCAGAACGCGCCGTGGGCCGTAGCTACCCTGCGCATGACTGGCAGGCACCAGGATGAGTGCATGTTCGAGGTCACCTTCACCGCCGACGGTTCGACTCATACGTCCCCCGTCCCCGATGCGCTGACGCCCAGCTTACCGTCCACCTGCTACTTCGACCCGAAGCAAGTGCGTATCAGCGCCGACGGATCGGCTCTGTACATGGACGCCTTCGTCGGTGCCGACAAGAACAAATACGTCATCGACACCGTCAACGGCGAGGCCTACATGTCTCCGGAGCTCAACGTCTCGGAACAGCTCACCTGGGTCTACGACGACATGCTCATCGCCGTGTCCAAGGCCGGTGTCAAGGCCTTCGTGCCCGCCTCCTCCTGACGTCGGCAACGACTCGGGACGCTTTCCCTCGCGTCCCAACGCCCGGTGCCGCATGGTAGAAACGTCTCATGAGCAACGACGATTTTCGCGTGACGCCTCCCGGCGAGGCGCAGCCGCATTCGTCGCGCGCACGCAGCGAGGAGTCCCCGAGCGGGGCCGACGCCTTCGTCCTGCCCGAGTTCGATTCCCTGCCAGATTTGGCACCGCTGCCCGACCTCGCTCCGCTGCCGGACTTAGCACCGCTGCCCGACCTTGACGAAGTTTTGAAGGCCGATCCGCTCGCAGGATTCGACGAGGCCGTGGCCGCGCAGGCGGATACCGTCAGTTCGTCGGGGGCCGACACCTTCCCGAACGAGACGCCAGCCCCCAAGGCCTCGCCCACCGCGAGCAAAGCCACACCCGCGAGCGCGGCCACGGCCTCGTCCCGGGCGGTGCTCGATGATATCCCGCCACGCGGCGACAGCCCCGCCCCGGCGTCCAAGGAAACCGGGGACGCCAGCAAATCCAGCAAGCGCTCCGTGGCCGCCACGCTCGCGGCCCTTGGTGCCACGATTGGTACCGCGTTTTCCGCGGGCCACGTCGGTGGCAGTACCACCCCTCGCGTCCATACCCCACGGGTGCCGCACGGGTCGCTGCCGAGCGCGCCGCTGACGCACGCGCCGCTGCCGAGTCTACCGAGCCTGCCGTCGCTCCCATCAGCGGGATACCAGGGAAGCGCACAGGATACGCACGCCCTGTCGCCTGCGTGGGCATCGGGTGCCACGACCGCGTGGACGATCCCTGTGCCGGCTCAATCGGCCGACGCGACACCACAGTTCCACGTGGATGGGTCAACCCTGTACATTGCCTCTGATGCTGCGAACAGCAGCAAGAACGGCTCGGCCGTCACGGTGTCAGCCTACGACTTGTCGGGGAGTACACCCGCCCACCTGTGGACGTCGACGGGTCCCACACAGAGCTCAGCGATCTTGTCGTTCCACACGCCTGCGTTCGTCTCGGGCGGGGACCAGGTCTTTTTTCACGACGTCGTCATCGACAAAGCCACGGGCGCGCAGACTCCGGCTCCCTGGGGGACAGATTTTCCCCTGGCTCTGGCTGACGACGTCATGGTGACGTGCTCGACCACAACGACGTGCAGCGGATGGATGCGCGAGAGCGGCGAGTGGACGAACCTGTGGACCCAGTCCACGG